>SKOL01000522.1 GCA_007120055.1 Anaerobacillus sp. | reverse complement strand
TCAGAAAAAATTAAAGTTACTGCAGTAATATAATTGGAGGAATGTTTCGATGAATATGATGGGTGTCATCAACTTAGATAACGAGAAAGATTTTTTAAATGAATTAACGTACTTCCGCTGCGGCGCCGCTGTTCCTTTTGCTGGTCGATACCGACTTATTGATTTCGTCTTATCAAGTATGACGAATGCACACTTAAATGAAATCGCTGTTTTTGCGAGAAGTAAATACCGGTCATTAAATGACCATCTTGGTAAAGGGAAATCTTGGGACTTAGATATCAAGCATGGAGGTCTATTTATTTTACCTCCTGACTGGAATGACCCAACAGATATATCTAAAGGGGATTTGCAACACTTTCATAACAACCTTGATTATTTTCATCGCAGTAAAGCGGAGTACGTGATCATTTCTGGAAGCCAACATGTTTGTAATATCGATTATGAAGATGCCTATCAACACCATCTTCAATCCGGAGCAGATGTTACTGTTATTTATAAAAAAGTAGAACGCCTAGAGACAGAGCATAAACAGTGCCAAAAGTTAGACGTGCAGGCAGACGGTCGTGTTTTGGAAATCACCAACGAAGAATACAATAACAACATTTACATGAACATGTATATTATCAATAAATCGTTTTTACTACAGTTATTGGAAGAAGGTATTGCTTACGGTGCTTCTCATTTCTTTAACGACTGCATTGCATCCAAAGTGAAATCGTTGAATATTCAAGCTTACGAATATACAGGGGTGCATTCTGTTATTAATTCTGTCGAGAGTTACTATAAAGGTAATTTGCAATTACTAGATCGAAAGTTTTACCAAGATTTATTTGATAAAGAGCTGACTGTATTTACAAAAGTTAAAGATGAACCACCAGCAAAATATTTACACGGATCAAAAGTGACGAATTCGATTGTCGGTAACGGTTGTGTGATCGAGGGTACCGTCGAAAACAGCATCTTATTCCGTGGTGTAAAAGTTGAAAAAGGCGCAGTTATTAAAAACTCGATCATCATGCAACGTGGTGTCATAAAAGAAGGTAGCGTTATGGAGCATGTCATTCTCGACAAAGACGTGTCTGTAACAAACGGAAAACGATTAATTGGTAATGAACAAATACCATTTGTCATACCGAAGCGGAAAGTGATTTAGGGGTTTGTTGGATAGTTGGTTTGGTAGTTAGGGGTTAGGTTGCAGTAGAAGTTGGAAGGTTGGAAAGTGGGAAATGATTACTCTTCTCCGAATTTTGCGTGAGAAGAGAAATTGAAACCGCGGACTGATTACTCTTCTCCGAATTTTGCGTGAGAAGAGTAATCGAAAGAGCGGACTGATTACTCTTCTCCGAATTTTGCGTGAGAAGAGTAATCGAAAGAGCGGACTGATTACTCTTCTCCGAGTTTTGCGCGAGAAGAGAAATTGAAACCGCGGACTGATTACTCTTCTACGAATTTTGCGTGAGAAGAGTAATCGAAACCGCGAACTGATTACTCTTCTCCGAGTTTTGCGCGAGAAGAGTAATCGAAAGAGCGGACTGATTACTCTTCTCCGAGTTTTACGTGGGAAGAGAAATTGAAACTACGGAATGATTACTCTTCTAGGAGTTTTGCGTGAGAAGAGTAATTGAAACCGCGGACTGATTACTCTTCTACGAATTTTGTGCGAGAAGAGTAATCAAAACTGCGGAATGATTTCTGTATAAATAAAATTGGGAGTTGGTACAAAAATGAAAGTCTTATTTGTTGCTAGTGAGTGTACACCGTTTATTAAAACAGGTGGTCTTGCTGATGTTGTTGGTGCATTACCAAAAGAATTGCAAAATGGAGATAACGACGTGCGTGTTGTGATCCCAAAATATGAAGGCATCCGAGATGATTTAAAACAACAAATGACTCATATTTATTCAGGTAGTGCTCCTGTTGGATGGCGAAATCAATTCGTCGGTGTTGAAATGTTAGAAAAAGACGGGATTACCTTTTACTTTATCGATAATCAATATTATTTTATGCGTGAAGGTCTTTACGGCTATTATGATGATGCTGAGCGTTTTGCTTATTTCAACCGTGCAGTACTTGAAATGCTGCCAAATATAGATTTTCAACCAGATATTATTCATTGTCACGATTGGCAAGCATCACTTATTCCGTTATTTTTAAAAACGCACTATCATGATAGCTCTTTTTATAAAGAAACAAAAACCGTTTTTACCATTCACAATTTAAAGTATCAAGGGATTTTTCCGAAAGAAGTTTTATACGAACTTCTCGGATTAGGTGACGAGCACTTTACGGTAGATAGTATCGAATTCCATGGTAACGTTAACTATTTAAAAAGTGGGATTAGCCATGCAAACGTGTTAACTACGGTTAGTGAAACGTACGCTAAAGAAATTCAAAATCCTTATTACGGCGAACAGCTTGATGGTTTGCTCCGAGCCCGTTCCGAAGAGTTATACGGCATCGTGAATGGAATTGACTACGAAGAATATGATCCGATGAAAGATGAAAATTTATCTTTTCCCTACCGTAGTTCTCGTATTAAAAAGCAAAAAAACAAAACAGAATTACAAGAACAACTCGGTTTACAAGTGGATGAAGAGATTCCAATGATCGTGATTGTTACTAGATTAGTTGAACAAAAAGGGTTGGATTTAATCACTCATATTTTTGATGATTTATTACAACGAAATGTCCAAATCGTATTATTAGGAACAGGCGACTATCATTACGAACAGTTTTTCCGTGAAGCTGCAAATCACTATCCTGAAAAAGTTTCGACACATATTACATTTAATGAAGGATTTTCTCGCAGACTATATGCGGCAAGCGATTTATTTTTAATGCCTTCTCGCTTTGAACCGTGTGGGCTCGGGCAGCTAATTTCCTTACGTTATTTTAGTGTACCGATTGTTCGTGAAACAGGTGGCCTCGTTGATACGGTTCAACCTTTTGATGAGGATACGTTAGAGGGCAATGGCTTTAGTTTCACGAATTACAATGCTCATGATTTACTTTTTACGATCAATCGCGCCTTGACGATTTATAATGATAAAGCTTTATGGACTAGTCTCTTTAACAATATTAAAAAATCGAACTATAGCTGGAATAAATCAGCCAAAGAATATATGAACCTATATGATCAAGTGGTGAACTCATCAAAAATTACAGTCAAAAGCTAGTAAACTATAGTTTGTTGGAC
>SKOL01000703.1 GCA_007120055.1 Anaerobacillus sp. | reverse complement strand
TTTTCGGGTATTTTCCCCATTTTAATGGTAAATAAACTTAAGAAGTGCCTGTCACTTCCCGGTTATGTCACTTTCGTTTGCGATTGTTATTTGCGTAATCTTCATATTAGTATTAAAAAATGACCACAATAAAGGCTATCCCATGAGTATCGAACGTAAATGATACTTTTGGAATAGCCTTTATTTTATCTTAAATTGTTCAACATAGTAACTTTTACGCTTGTTAAAGCTTTCACGATTTAATACCAAACCGTTTTCTGCTCTCTTGCAGACTCATATGCGCACTTGATTAGACGGGTTAAAGAGATCGCAGCATATATATCAAAAATGTTTGAAACGCTCGTCTTTGATATTTCCTCAAAACGTAACTCAACCTACAATCGTTTCAAATTTATTCTGTTTGATTAATAATTGTTTACGATCTAACTCACCAGAAATAAATCCCATGTTTCTATGGCCAGAATCAATTAGATAATTCCCTACTTCTTTAGCTGCCAGATAGTTTTCACAAAACACAGCACTACAATCGAGTTGCTCTGTATACCTATTAAAAAGTACAATCTTAATATCATTATTCAAAAACCTTCAACATCAGAAGAAGACAATAAAGCATCCGTAATTATTACACCTTCAACATTATATTCAATTAATTGCCGAATTTCAGTTTCTTGAATTTGCTCATTCTCTGAATTGATAAAAATGATATGATATCCTCTTTTAGATAATTTGTTGTTATAAAATTTTTCAAGAACTTCAGGATAAAATGGATTTTGTATATTATGCATGACGATTCCAACCATTTTTGATTTCTTCGTTATTAACCCTCTTGCAAGAGTATTCGGTTGGTAACCAAGTTCTGCCACCGCAGCTAAGATGTATCTTTAATTTTTGTAATCATTCTTGAAAAAGAAGCTTCTGAAGGAACAGGATCAGAAACTAAAAATCCACAATCGACCTTGAACTTTAGGTCTGTGTTTAATCGTTCTACTAGGAGTTGGATCTCAGGGATCCTCTCGACGATCCTAACTACTAGTGCTTGAACCATTGCAGGATAGTTTAACTCAACAGGCCTACCAAAATTGGACTTTTTCGCAATGATAGTAAGGATAGGATTGATATCAATCGCCGCAAAAATCTCATCGTAACGTTGGGTAGGTTCTAAATCAAATAAATTTTGCCTGCTAAAAGGCTCTCTTGTCGTACAATAGACATGAGGGGCTTCCTCCATTCGAATTAGTTTGCTAGTCACTTACTTGATTCGACATCTGGGGAGGTACTCCTTTTTTTATGCTTTAAAACCCATGGGGCATGGGCCAGTAAGGCTCAGATTTATGAAATTCATTCAATTAAAAATGTTAGCAGAACACTTTTATACGGCCTCAATTAGTCAAAATCACACTAGTACTTTTTTTGCTATATCGAGTAAAAAATCATGCAGCACCTATAATTACAACTTTCTTATATTGCAAAATCAAAGCTTCTTTTTTAATCACTACTTAGTTCAGCTGTACTATTACGGATTACTAATGTCGGATCAAATATTACTTGATCTTGAACCTCTTCCTCTTTATTAGTTATTTTATCTATTAAAATTTTGAGACCTCTTTTACCTATTTCGTACGCCTGAACATCAACAGAGGTTAATGGCACTCGAAAATCCTCAGAAAATGGAATATTATCCGAACCTACAATAGAAATATCTTCAGGTATTCTAAGCCCTTCTTCTAAAATAGCTTTTGCAACTTCAAACGCAATAATATCCATCCCAGCATAAATTGCTGTTGGTCTATCTTTATTTTTTATAATTTCTTTTGTTATGCATTTGACTTTTTCAAAATTATATTCACTATCTATAATCCACTCATTAGGAACGGGGAGATTTCTACTCTTCATTACATCTAGGAATGCCTTTTCTCGTTCCTTTGTATTTTGCCTTTTACCACCAAAAAATGCGATTTTTTTATGACCTAATTGAAGTAAATACTCTGTTGCTAAACTCCCTACTTTATAGCTATCTACATAAATTTTACTACCTGGGTAATTTTTTGGAGCTCGGTTTATAAGTACTGTCGGAATGTTTTCTTTTTTCAATAACTCAAGTGATTTCGATTTACTATTATCAATAGTTGCTAATACAACTCCATCTACACCCTGATCTAAAATGGACTCTATCAGCTTATACTCTGTTTTTTCATCATCTGAAGTCGTACTTAACAAAATATTAAAACCAGCGGTTAAAGCAAGATCTTCAATGCCCTTTATCATTAATGGGTAAAATGGATTTGTTATTTCAGTAACCATAACTCCTATTAATTTTGTTTCTTTTCCTTTTAAACTCCTTGCAATACGATTGGGTCTATAATTTAACTCTTTGATAGCTTCCTCAATCTTAACTTTTAGTTCCGCACTTACAAATTTATTGTCGTTTATAACAGCGGAGACAGTGGCTATGGAAACACCTGCTCTTTTTGCTACTTCTTTCATACTAGTCATTTGGAAAGTCCTTTCTAAAAATGATAGAAAAAATACATAGCGTTTCAGTCAAACGTCATTATTGAAAATAATGATAAAACACACCAAAAATTAATGTTGAAACAATGGTTATTACTAAGCCAATAATGGTTTCATATGGTATTAATCTTAACCTCTCAATAATTCGCATATTTACACATGCCTGAGTCACATGGAAAAAGGGGCTATGAGGCAAGTGATCCAAAGCAATTGAACTTGCATGTATCATTGCAGCTCCTGCAATTGCATGGACCCCTAATTCTAATAATATAGAACTGAAAATACTACTTGCAATAACCGTAGCGGATGTAGCTGTACCAGTAGCCGCCGACATCATTCCCCCTGAAAAAGGGGCTATTAAATAGTCAGGACCATTAACAAATTCAACGATATTTAAAATAAAACCTTTAAACTCTGAATTTGAAATGATTCCACTTAGTGTCCCAGTTCCAATTAATAGAACAGAGACACCCGACATTTTTTCTAATCCTACAATTGTAAAGTTAATAAATTCCTTTTCTTTTTTCATAGCTATAGTTCCAATTGCCCCACATAAAGGTAAAATTATTAATGGATCAATTGAAATCTTAAACAGTGGTTGAACTAATAGTATAACTATAACAGCGCCAGGACCAATAATTGATCTGTAAAAGGTAGGTAACTCTTTTTGAAAACTATTTGTTTCTG
>SKOL01000323.1 GCA_007120055.1 Anaerobacillus sp. | reverse complement strand
AATTACTTTGATAGTGCTTTTCCAACATTTTTAATCACCTCTAACCTTATTAAAGCAAAAAAGAGCACTCAAGGGTACTCTTTTTTACAATAATTGTATTCGTTTTTCAGTGCTCTTACTTGTTTTGGCCCACCCTCTTTTTCGTAGGTGGACTAAACCACCTACGAGTAATTTCGGCTAAAGCCGACTGAAAGAACCGTTTCATTTGATTAGTTAAATATAAATTGTTAACTGGTTAGTTCCTTTATTAAATTCACTAATTTTATACCTGATAATTTTTGCGGATAAGATTGGGCAATAAACTTCCGCATTAAATTTTCCATTTCTTTTTGCATCTCTTTATCTTTACTAAATTGGATTATTGTCTTTACTACCTCTGTTTCATCCAAATTAAATTTACCCATTCGATCAAAATAAGGATACACAGGATTCTTAATAATAAAAGTAGGTTTTTGAAATAACATAGCTTCTAATCCAACGGTTGAAGCGCTTAGTATGACGAAATCGATATTATTTAAGAGGTCATATAAATTAACATTTCTAGATAGGATAAGATTTACAGACTGATACGTTGAGCTAAGTTTTTCATAATCAGTACATTTCTTTTTTCCAACCTCCCAAGGATGAGGTTTTACAATAATGTTAAATTGAGGAAGTTTAGCAAGTGATTTTATCACTTTCACCCACATCATCTGATTTAAGTGATTTGTCGTTATTAACACATTTATTTTCGTAGAATCCAATTCTTTTTTTGAGGGAAATTTCCTCGTGAAGATTTGATCGAAACGAGGATGACCAATGATTTCAACTTGACTTTCTGGTGTTCCTCGTTCTTTAAACCAATCTTTTTCATAATATCCATAAACAGCAACTTTTGTTGTAAATACAGGAAGATAGGCTTCTTCTCCCATGATTAAACCGTGCTGCATACAAATACTTGGTATTCCTTTCACTCTACAAAGAATTGCGAGAATCCGACTATTAATATCTTCTATCGTTCCTACAATTATACACTTAACCGAAACCTTCTCTAAATATTTTTCGATCGTATTAAATAGTCTAATCATTGTGGGTATTAGTGCCTTAAATTTTTCTTTGAAGAATTGATTTCCAAATACAATATGATTAACATGTTTTGAAAAAATAGTCTCTGCTTTTTTTACTATTGAAGTCTCTACATGCACATCACCTTGGTCTTGATACTCAGAAAGTGAATGATAGGGAATGCCTAAATCATTACTAACTCTTGCTTTTTTTCGAGTTAAGATTGCTGAAGGAGATGTTGTAAAATGCTCTTTAAAGGTTTCAGCTGGAAAACGTATATAATCATGATTTAAAACGATTAATCCTTCTGGATCTACTTTAGAAGTTTGGATATTCGGCAAAAACTTCTCAAAGAATGGTTGAATTTTCTCTTTTTGGAAATTATCATATTTTAAATTTTTACTGAAAGAATCTTGATACATATCATTTTTTATCGTTTCTTCAATAAATTGATAGAAATTAATTAATAAAGGTAATGGAATATTTTTATAAGTTAAGCTTTTGAACGCTTCCATAAACTCCATGTATAACAGCCAATAGTGTTTTAGATAAGTCTCTTTCATGTTCTCCTCACTTTCTAGAGTTTATTTTTTTTCAAGTAAAAACCAAGTTATATCGTCTTGTGGAAAATAATTATCTTTATGATAAACAAAACCATAATCTACTAGTCTTACATTGTTATATTTATTAAGAAATTCACCACAGAAATCTCTTTTAAATAATTTTTCTTTGTGACCTCTATAATCTACTTCAACTGGAGTAGGATTATAATATTCGGCGATACAAATATATCTTTTACTCGTTTTATACAATATTTCATAAACATCTGACAAATAACTAGGGTTTATATGAATTAATACCCCTTTTATCAAAGTGAAATCTCTTTGGTAATCAATTTGAAAGTCGTAAATTGATTGACTATATACATTTTTTATCCAACTATATTGCTTTAATTCCGTAACTGCTTTTTTATTTATTTCCAGTGCTGAATATTCAGCTAAAGGTAATAATGAATGTATAGCTTGTAAATTTAATCCGATATTAGCACCAAATTCAATAACAGATTTTACACTATCGGTTTTAGAAAGAATTTTTGTGAATAATGCTATATTATTAGCATTATTGTTTACGTTATTATTTCTCTTAATATATTCCTCACCAAATTCTTCTGACCAAAATTTTTCTTGTTCTGTTCTATACTCCACTTTGGACCTCCTTTATTATTTCCAGTTAAAGATCTCTAATATTAAATTAAATTTTCTTGCGCTAAGAGTGTACGTACTTCTTTTATTACGACATTCACTAGATCGCCAAGCTTAATCACTGGCATCTTTAATACAAAAACCTCTCCACCTTTTGATCCTTGAAGTGCTTTTATTGTTAAACTTGTTGCTTGATTTAAGGTCATCATAAATCTCGTAATATTTAAATTCGTTACATTAACTTTTTTATTCTCTACAATTTGCTTAATAAATAGTGGAGTGACTGAACCTCTAGATCCTATAATATTTCCAAATCTTACACTAGCAAAGATCGTCCCACTATACCCTCCACTGTATTTAATTGCTGAAATTAGTCGCTCAGCTATAAGTTTTGTTGCGCCATACGTATCTGTTGGCGCAATTGCTTTATCAGAGCTAGTAAATAAAACCTTTTTAACATTTTGCATTATTGCTGCTTTAATAACATTATACGTTCCGTTAATATTCGTCATGACTGCTTTCTGGGGGAAAACGTGCATGAATGGAATTCATGAGGATTAATTCATTTGATTTCTTCATTCATTCCATTTCCCCCCTTTGATACGTTCTTAAATATTCACGCAACTCCTTACAAGTTCGTTGTGGTGGTAATTGTTCAACAAATTTATTCTTCTCTTGTGCAAATAACTGATGGTGTATAGAAGTTTCTGTAATATAATTATCATCTAATTCCTCATTAAGAGGGTAAAAGGGCCAATAGTGATTTAACCTCCAGAAGAACCTCGCATCACCAATTCGATAAAATTCTGGATTTTCATCCCAATAGGAACCCCATTTATCGTAAACATCTTGTAAAATAGCTTTACGATGCATGATTGAACAATGATCAATCGCGCATGAAGCTAACCATTGTACTTGTTTCGCTGGCCTTATTATCGACTTTATGACATTGTCATATT
>SKOL01000004.1 GCA_007120055.1 Anaerobacillus sp. | reverse complement strand
TAGAAATTTTTATAAGGAATTAAAAAATGTAACTATTTATTATGACGAAGAAACAGATGCAATAAAAATACTCAACCTCTAGCCCGATCTAACAACGTCCCAAGTGCTGATGTCGCTTGGGATAACTTTTTTATCTCTCAAGAAATGCTACTAACAAATTATGTACTTATCAAGCCTTATAACCGATGTAACTTTTCATTTCCTCTAGTAATTCTTGAACTCGTTCCTCTGCTTCGGTCTTTTGAATGAGCTCGTCTGTTTCATAGATAATTGTGTATTGCTTTAATATCTCATTAAAAGACCTTTTTATGTCAGCAGGTACCGTATCGTCTTTAGTTAATTTTATTTGCATTAAGTCTATTTCATATTTTAAAGTAATTTTGTCTTTCACGTCATCAGTCTTTAAGAAAATTAAATATAAATTGAACAGCCGTTTCATCGTATGTGCTCCTGCCACAATTATCCCCCTCTCAAAATCCTATTCTTTTATCTTTCAATTCTACACCTTTATAAAAAGCTAGTAACACTTATTTATCAACTTATTATTGATATTTTTTAGATATGTAATTACTTCTTCTAGTGGTCCGCGCTTACTAAAATAATAGTTGCTGTTCCCCAGCATTAGCTATATCTTGCTCGAGTTTATTCCTAGTAACTTGAATGGCTTTCGACTCTAATTCCCAACTTTTATTTAATTGAATATCTTTCATTTCCATCTTTCCATTCCTTATGGAAGCAAGGTCCCGTTCCCTATCGTTCTTAAATGAGCTAAAGATATTCTGCGTTTCGTAAGTAAGGGTTGTATAGCTATTCCCATCGGCTACAATCACTCTAGCAGTAATGGAAAGGTCCACATCCTCTTCAACATTAATCCAATGTCTTATAAAATCTACTACATTTTTTTCTTCAATTAAGATCGCTTCATGGTCTACACCATTGGTTATCACTTCAGATAATTTATCCGACTCTACGTTAAAATTATTAGAACCTATTTCATAGATTATTTCTTTATTATTATATAGATGGCGTTGCGTCCAAGGCACTTCTTCCCATGTAAATTCGTCGAAATCAAACTTCCCATTAATGGTCGAAAAAACCGTCAAAGAGCTCAAATAAACTTTTACATTGTTAACAGGAAGCGTTACCCATACTTTAAAGGAAAAATTGTCATTTCTAATCTTAAATTCTGGAATAAGCGTCTGGGAGACTAGTACGGAGGTTTTTACCTTTGTATCCTCGTGGCCATCCAGCATTTTTTTAACACTTGGTAAATCAGAAACTATTTCTATATTTTTCAGTTTAAGAAGGATGACTCCAAACCAAATTAAAAGTGCATAGATGACAACAGCTCCACTAACGATGATGATTTTCTCCGTGGTATTAAAGACTGCCCAAAGAGCAGTAATAAGTATGGTAGATAAAATGATAACCGTTGCAATTGTAAAAAGTACAAGTCTAATTACTTTTGGCGTAAACTTTTCGTTACCCCCAAGGATATCATTATACAAGGAAAGCTTATTTTTAATCGTTTCCTTTTTCGTTTCTTGAAGCAAACCCCAATAAAGTTCACGAGACTTTTGAATATTATATTGACTGTTCAAAGACACAAAAATAGAGATCAAACCCACTAATGTTAAAACAGAAGCAATAAGTCCAAAAATAATGGCTATCACTTCATTCGGATGCTCCATGAAAAGCCAAGACGTGCTATTACTATTTTCCAGCTTCAATATTCCCCCTTTTTAATGATTAACTCCACTTATGTATATGTTGTACCATCAAAAGTTCAATATACAAAAGGGTGCCTGACCCCCAGTACACTAACGCTTTACACAAGCGGGGGTCAGGCACCTAATCCAAGTAATCAAGAATTACTTTCGTATACTTAGTGAAGTCATCCAAATGCTCTTCAAGAATCTTTTGTAATATTACAAGGTTCAGTTCTTGGTAATCGTGAACGGCAATGTTTCTAAATCCCACCATTGCTTTCATTTTATTTGAAAGGTCAGACGAGACGATCCCGTTTTCTTCTAAAAATGAAAAAGCATCTCTACTCGTTTGTGGTAACCCAAGCTTTTTCTCTGCAACAATATGCATAGCCAGGTCTATACTCGCTTCACAAGCTCGCTGTATATTTAGAACAATGGAGTCTTGGATGGTATAGTTTTTTAAATTAGATGGTGTATTGGCATATTCCTCATTGACCCTCTTCATACAACGCTCAATAATACTTACTTTATTTAAGATAACATCATTTTTCATAAATAGACCCACTTTCATCTATGCTCTTCAATACAGGTAAACGTTCTTCGTTCAATCTCGTATACATTTTTAGAGTTTTTAATTCAAATTGAGCTTTTTGCTGTTCATCAGAACAATAAATCACTTTTCCAGTATGTATTACCTGAGCTTGAAAAACTGTACTAGCCTGATTCAAATCAATCAAATCTACATCACGATTTAATTTAGCTGCAAGCTCTTCGGAAATCATAAATAATTGATATTTATCAAACTCTTTCTTACTTAAGAATGCAATATCGAAATCACTATTATTTTTCATGGTTCCTTTTACTGTTGAACCAAACAATATAATGAAAAACGGAGATACATTTTCAACTAAATGCTCAACAATCATTTGTTGCTTCTTTTCAATCATAGAATGAATACCTCCATATCCGCCTAAAAGATAGTGAATAGACTTTATTAATCCAGGAATCTAATTATAATTTAATTGTACCAAATTTTTCAAAAGGCTGTATAGTTTGCGATGATTTTTTGTCGAGTAGTTAAAGCGATTCCTTCAATTGTATTTGAATTATATATCCATTCATGTAGCAATTTTTCACATAATCTCTTTAATGTATACTTAAGTAACTGACGTTTTAGCATCAGGAAGCGCCTTTTTGTGCTCAATTTGTGCAAACATTTCATCTCAAGTTATATACGGTTCAAATCATACAATTTTATGCAAATGAGTTCAAAACATCACCTTTTCAATCTCTTTTCCCAAAATAAAAAACTCACAAACGTTGATGTAACAACACTTGTGAGTTCGTAATCTTTATTAAAATTAACCTAACTTTTGTAATGGTACCGGTGGTCGGGGTCGAACCGACACTCCAGAAGGAACACGATTTTGAGTCGTGCGCGTCTGCCAATTCCGCCACACCGGCATGTTTGGATTTTATAAAAAATACACAGGGTTAACTGT
>SKOL01000542.1 GCA_007120055.1 Anaerobacillus sp. | reverse complement strand
GAGTCACAGCTGGGGCGGATCCTGACTTTAAAGATTGCAAAACAAGTTATGTACAAGAAACAGACCTGGAAAAAGCCTTTATGAACGTCGTGCGTGAGATGAAAGAGAATCTAGAGGAGACGGTAGAAGAAGCGAAGTGTGCCATTGAAAAAGCATCTCTTTCTCGCCCAGAACAAGAACGACTTGAAGATTTGAACATCCAGATTGAAGCGGTAAGTGACCGTATTAGTAACCTCGCCGCAAAAGAATCAGCCACAAGCGATGCCATTTATGACGCAACCTTAAGACATCTTATCTACGAGCAGGAAATTCTCCAGCAAGAGCGGGATAGCTTGGAAGAAAATAGACAAGAACAAGTTTATTTGGAGAAGCAATTGCAATCCCTCCTAGACATACTAGAGGAAACGGAAGAATTAGATGATTTTGATGCCAAGCTTTTCAAAAGCACAATTGAGCGAGGCATCATATGCAAAGAACGGATGGTTGAATTCCACTTTAAATGCGGGGTGATACGGACCATCTGTGCGAAAGTACGCAAGACACCGAAAAAAGAAAAAGCGTAATCTTATTGAATAACTAGAAACCTCTTTCCACCTGTAAAAAAGGACTTGAACCTTTATGGGATGTGAGTGATAGATGGACACGAACCATTATCACCTATGGAAAGGGGTTTTTGTGTTGGATGAATTTCAAAAAGGTTTGTGGACCAAAACACTTTGGAATCCAGTCAAGGAAAGAGAGGAAAGTCCGTTACTTGGTGAAAAGCAAGTAAAGGTCGCAGCTTATTGTCGAGTGAGTACCGCTTTTGAAGATCAAGTTCGGTCATTGGAAAACCAGGTACATCATTATACCCACTTAATTAGAAGTAAACCTAATTGGAAATTTGTTGGTGTGTATTTTGATAGTGGTACGAGTGGTAGTAATGCTAAAAAACAACGAGGACTGCAGCGGTTGCTTCGCCATTGCGACGAGGGCAGAGTCAATTACATCCTCACAAAAGATGTATCTCGTTTAACGAGAAATGCAGAACATCTGATGGAAATAGTAGAGGATCTTAAAGCGAAAGATGTGGGGATTTACTTTGAAAAGGAACAAATTGATACCTCCATTACTTTTAATCATTTTTTACTTAATACGTATGCTGCTTTAGCACAAGAAGAAATAGAGACTCTCTCTTCCACAACGAAATGGGGATACGAAAAAAAGTTTCAAAAAGGAGAAGCAAAATTCTCGAGATTATATGGTTATAACTTAGTGCGAGAGGAGTCAGGAAGTAGACTAGAAATCAACGAACAAGAAGCAGCGAGCGTTCGCAACATTTTTGATTGGTTTCTACAAGGATGGTCGAGGGCTGAAATAACAAGAGAATTATATCGCCAAGGAGTTAAAACAGCTACTGGAAAAGATAGATGGTTGTCATCAAACATCAAAACCTTGTTACAGACGTATACCTACACAGGGAATATCATGACAAGAACCACGACGAGGGACCTGTTCACTCATAAAGTAACATATCATGAGCGAGGAGAGATGGAATTAGTAAATACTCACCCTCCGATTATTCGTCTTGAAGTTTTTGAAGAAGCACAGAGGCGTATCGAGAGCAACAAAAGAAATACAGGAAAACCAACGAAAATAAATCAACCTGCATTCGCAAGAAAGCTCATCTGCCATGCTTGTGGATATCGGTATAAATTTCACCCTAGTCCACGAATTGATTATTGGAAGTGTGCTTCGAGTAATGCAAAAACATGCGATGCTCCAAATATCAATGAAGAGCAGTTAAAACAAATGGCATTACAAGCGATAAGTTCAAAATACGATATGGATCAATCAGATAGCCTTGCAAAAATGAAGAAAGACCTAAAAGACACCAATCAGCAGG
Organism: Anaerobacillus sp.; assembly: GCA_007120055.1. Next base: position 9,945 of record SKOL01000542.1, on the reverse strand, counting down.
ATCATTTTGAATTTCATCGGTTGAAATGGTTAACGGAATTGGAGATAGCAAAAGCAAGAAATGAAGATCCAGAAAAGATAGTTGCATTAGAAAAAGAATACCAAGCGTTTGAAAAACAAGTGGCTCGAATAGAAGATGATCGTCCATTTCGTGTGAAGACATTGGAATGGCTAGAAACACTAAAGTCTGTGGAAGAGTTTCACCAAAAAGTAACGACGGAATATTTACGGGCATGGATTCATCAAATCACGATTGAATCTGAAAAAAACTACCAAATTGAATGGTTTGATGGGACAAGTCTGACGGTTGGTCAATTATCGGAAAGCAACTCCACTCATTCATCTCAGAAAGAGAAATTAATGAAAAAAGAAAGCCCCAAGAAGGAGGTGAACCGGGAACTGACCCTTCTAGATGAGCACGGGGCGTTAAAAGAGAAGGGGGAAGAAGCTATGAATACTACGGTTGAGCGAGAAGTACAAAAGATAGAACCAAGTGAGGGGAAGGTTATTCTTCAAACGATCGAGAATGCTCGAATAGGAAATGAAAAACCTGATCATTTGCAAAAAATTAAAAAAACACTTAAAACAGCTGCTTACTGCAGGGTTTCAACCGACCGTTTAGAACAGAAAACAAGTTTGAAAACCCAGGTAGCGTACTATACGTATCTCATTTTAAAAGACCCATCCTACGAATTTGCTGGTATCTATGCCGATGAAGGAATTACAGGGCGTTCCTTGGAAAATCGTGATCAATTAAACCGTCTATTGAAGGATTGTGAACGGGGCCTTGTAAATGTCATCATTACAAAGTCAATTTCTCGCTTTAGTCGGAATGCATTAGACACCCTTTCCATTTCACGCCAATTGAAAGAACTCCCAACCCCTGTGTATATTTATTTTGAGAAGGAGAACATTTGGACATCAGACCCTCAATCAGAACTGATGATGTCCATCTACGGTGCAATTGCCCAAGAAGAAGTAATGAATATTGGGAAGAGCATTGCTTGGGGGCATCGAAGTCAGGCTAAACGAGGAATTATTCGGTGGAAGAAAGCTACTTTTGGGTATTGGGTGGACAATGACTATCACTGGCATATCCAACCAGAACAAGCGAAAGTCATCCAACGTATTTATTCTGAAGTGATAAAAGGAAAGACAGTAAATAAAATCTGCGAAGACTTGGCAGGGGATGGCATTAAAACAGTGACTGGAAAAGACTTTTGGAATCCTAAATCGGTGATGGCGATGTTAACAAATGAAGTGTATAAGGGCGATTACTTATTTCAAAAACATGTGACCATCGATACACTACAATCCAAGGTCGTTCGTAATCAAGGAGAGGAACCACAGTATTATATTGAAAATCACCATGAGGCGATTATTAAGCCGAAGGACTGGGACCGGGTTCAAGATATTTTAGAAGAACGAAAACGAAATAAAGGATTTATCAAGGATGGACATCAGAAATACGAAAAAGACGAAGTGAAAAATGAAGCTTTTATTGAAAAACTGTATTGTGGTGAATGTGGATATTTGATGGGGCATAGACGGCATGTAGAGAGACGATGGAAAAATCCTTTTGAAACGCACTTCTGGGTGTGTTGTCGCCATGATCAGAGATATAGACAAGAACGATGCGATACGCGGCGTATTCGCCAGGATTATTTAGAGTGGAACTTCATTCACTTTTTAAATCAAATTCATGACAATCTTAATTTTAAAAATGACGTCTTGCATTGGATTAATAGATTGGAATTAACAGAGGAAGAGAAACAAGAAAGAACAGCTTTGCAGGAAAGGGTAGAAATACAAAACCAAGCCTTGTACAGTGCTGTTGAAGAGGGTATTCATGATAACGGCCAAAACACTCAGCTGGTGGATCAATTGACAGAAGAATTGGTGGAATTGCATGAACGACTGAAGCACTTTAGTGAACGGGAAAGATGTGTGGAACAAGAAAGAAAGCAGCTTAAGGAAATCATGAAAAAAGTGAGAAAGTATGTGGAAGGCGAAAGTGAGGACTTTCCTGAATATTTGTTTCAAGAATTAATAAGTCGTGCAGAGGTGTGTAAAGATGGAAAGGTCACCTACCACCTAATATTTGAACTAGAACAAGAAATGCCAGAAACCTATGATGACTATGTTGAGATTAAAAGACAGCAAAAGAAGCAGAAAACGAAGGAAAAGCATGAGGCGTTACTCAATGGGCCTGAGGTGGAGGAGCTGTTATTATTTTGCGAGGAGCCCAAAGCAGTTAAAGAGATTGTAGATTTTATGAATGAGAGGATGGTCATTTCCGATTCGCACATTTTCCAAGTTATATTGAGACCATTAATGAAGCAAGGAAAACTAGAAAGATTCAAAGCTCCGGAAAAGGGAGGAACTAGAGAAGTGTTTCATTATCAGATTTATAAGGATAAGTGAATTATTATTTTAAAAAAGCGACCAATCAGGCTCATCTCCGATTATGGGGTATGGGCCGTTTTTTCGTTTTAAATACTTATTAGTAAGAGGCCTCAAGTCTATCATTATTATAGCAACGTGGAAAATCCACCAGTAAAAACATGATGGTGGATTATCATTAATGTATAGATATCTCCTCATACTTCTCCTGACTGCTTTGAAAAGCAGCTGTATCATAACCTAGAAATGCAGTTAATAACCTTCTCATATGTTTACTAATTTCAAAGTTATTTGATAAGAGTTCATTTGTAAGCTTTTCTAACTCCGGTGTATTTTTTAGTAGTGAGGGCGGTAGAGTACACGATGAACAAAATTCTTTCATATAGTCAAACTTCTTCCCAGTTAACCGGTAGCCATTTCCTTGCTCGATAATAGCTTTTTCATAAAGAATCGTTTTTAATTCTTCGGGTATAACTTTAGAGCTACATACTTTTTCGAGAACTGTTTTAGCTTCCATCTCAAGTGCTTTTTCTCTAATATGCGGAGGAATGCGTGTATCAAGAGTATATCGGTTAATAGTTCCGATATTACAATTAGCTTTTTTAGCAATCTCCCTATCTGTTAAATTATAATCCTGTTTTAATTTCATAACATGTTCATTTTTGAAAAGCCAGCTTGTTCCTTTTTCTAAGGGGATACTTATCTTTAAGATGTGAAATAGTCTTTCTTTATCACTTGTACCGGGATAGACAAGGCATGGTACCCGAACATCTGGTTGTGCCTTCATGAGTGCTGAAAAATACTCGAATTTCTCAATGAGTATATATTTTCCCTTTGCAACTTCCTCGGCAACCAGCGGAATTATCCTACTTTTCCTAGCTCTCTCGGCTTGGACTATCTTTTTTGCCCTATCCTCGTTTTTAATCTCATCATGATAATAGGTAACGATATTACTCGGACATATCAGCATACTCTTAGTTGTCATACCCCTCACCTCAATTAAACATATGCATATATCCGTTTGTCTCATTCCCTGGACCAATAAATGGATTTCAACGATTTAATGTATATTACTAATAGTTGTCCTGTTATCTTGCTAACAGGACATTTTTCCTACATTTTTTGAGATTGCTTTTAATCCTTGGTGTACAATTAAGAAAAGTACATAGGAGTGATTTTATGTCAAACCTTGAAAGTATTAAGGATAGGATAGTTGATAAGGTTTTAGAGATATCACAAGCTACTGGGGATTTAGTACCTTTAATAAGCGGGCTTGCAAACCAAGTAAGGTACAATAGGTTTAAAAAGAGAATAGACAAGAATGAAGAGAGGATAAAGAAAATTTTTCATTCAATATATGAAAGTGATGTAGATTTCTTTGCGGAAAAGTTAGGTACAATGGTATTTGAAAAAATTATGAATGATCAGGAAGATGATAAGGCAGAGTTTTTAGTTCTAGGGTTTGAAAACTGTGTTCAAAATAACATAAAGGATGAAGACAAAATTATCTTGTATTTTGACTTGCTTACAGAGTTAAGGTCTTTTGATCTAAAAAGGCTGGTAACATTATCACGTAGAACTGGGGATGGACCTATTATCGCAATCGAAGGTTCTGATGAACAAAAAATAATACACTTCTCTGACGCCAAACTTAGAAGGCTGGGATTTATAAAGGTTGGGACTTCTTGGAGTACAGAAGGTGGAGAAAAAATTGATTATAGCAAACCAATTGAAATAACAAATTTCGGAAATGACTTTTTAGACTTCATTGGTTACTAACTCAGTGTCAAAAAAATGGGGCTTTCTTAGTTAAATCTACTGGGGGAAATATATATGTCAGAAACTATGTATAAATTAAATGAAGCAAAGTTTTTTTGGAAGAAGATGAATGAGGAATACAAATCTGATCCAGTTTTCACTTATTATTTAAGTGCTTTTATTAGTGCAGCAAGGTCAATTACTTGGGTAATGAGAAGTGAGTATGTGCATATCGATGAATGGGAAACATGGTTTGATTCTAAAGATGCAACGAAAGAAGAAATGATTCTGCTGAAAAAGATGAACGATATGAGAATTCGAACTACTAAAACTAATACATTACATACTGGGACGAGGGCATTATTTGATGTCAAAAAAGAAGATATCACTGATGATGTGAAAGAGTTTATGAAGAGGTTGGACAGGAAAAAAGTTACTTTTACAATTGAAGTAAACGAAGATGATAGCAGCGTTGCTAAACTTAACAACGATGGAGTAACAATAACAGGGAAGATAACAAATGTTTTTCGTAAAATTAGTGACTTCCCTGAGGATGATATTTTAAAGGTGTGTAGAGTTTATTTAGATACACTTGAAAAATTAGTAGTCGAGTGTGACTCGGAATTTGGAGATGAACTAGAAAAACAAGCAGTTGAGGGCTTTTCCCTAAAATTTACTGATCCTGACTTGTTTAAATAAAAACATCATGTTTTATTAGGTTTTTATATATAAAGTAAAGTAGGACGGAAAGATTGCTCATCACAATACGTGGTGGGCAATTTTTTTGTTATTTAGGGGAGTCATTTAATCAAAAGCTGAATGAGCATCGGAAAATGAAAAGCTTAAGAAAAACCGCTCTATATAATAGTAGAGACTCAGAATCTTTCAATTTATATTTAAATATTTTTATCTATTCGTCTCCACGGCGTCGCTCGCTCATCGTGGCGCTTTATTTTTAGATGAATTAGCGGAGCTTTCGAAAAAAACGTTGGATATGTTAAGACAACCGTTGGAAAATGGTAAAGTGACGATTAGTCGTGCGCATTCGACCGTTTCTTATCCAGCGAAGTTTATTTTTATTGCGGCAATGAACCCTTGTCCTTGTGGTTACCTCGGCTCAGATCAACGATATTGTACATGCTCCCCTAATCAAGTCATCAATTACCAAAACCGTGTCTCAGGACCGGTCCGTGATCGGATCGATGTTTTACTATCGTTAAGGCCCGTTCAGTTAAAAGAGCCGAATTTTGAGAAGATTGAATCTTCAGAAACGGTAAGGAAAAGAGTTAGTGTGGCAAGGAGTAGGCAGTATGAGCGGTATGGCGAAGAAGTGACGAACGGGGAAGTGGTGTATGAGCGGCTATTGAAGACGAGCCGATTAAATGACCGTCAGCACGATTTGTTACAAGACCTTTGCATGAAGTATGGATTAAGCAATCGTGTACATATTAAAGTGCTCCGTATCGCAAGAACGATTGCTGATCTTAATGGTGATGATGAAATTACTGATGAAGCAATTTTAGAGGCATTAAGGTTGCGAAAGGTGGAAGTCGATGAAGGTTTAAGGGTGTCGGGTGGTCTTAGAGGTGGTTATGATGGCTAGAAAAAAGCGCATTTGGCTCAAAGATAAATTTTATCATATCGTTTGCCGGGGTAATCGCCGTGATCCGTTGTTTCGTGAACGTCATGACTTCATTGAGATTTTAGCAATGTTAGAGAAGATTTATGAAAAAATACCTTATCAGCTCGTCGCGTATTGTCTAATGACGAATCACTTTCATTTGTTACTTCGTTCTGAGCAAGAGTCCATTTCAAAAGTAATGGCTCTGTTAAATAAACGATATGCGAACTATTACAATACGAAATATCGCTTGACAGGTCATGTATTTGAGAAACGGTTTTATTCGGATATGGTTGAAGATCGGGCAGGAATTTTAGAAGTGAGCCGCTATATTTTTTTAAACCCCGTAAATGCAAAGATCGTTAAATCTCCTGAACATTATCCTTGGAGCAGCTTTCGCTTCTATACAACCCCTCATATTATTCCGCCAGCTTATATTGATGCTAAGTTTCTATTGCAATTTTTCTCTGGGAGGAGAGAGTTGATTCGGTGGTGCTGTCACCACCCGGAATTTGTTGATTTTTGTCGAAGGTCTGATGTGAGATAGAGTATTAGTTAAGTAGAAATGAGAATGGGTGTTTTCTATAATTAGAGGTAGCAACTACATAAAGCAAGGTGGCGGCTAAGCTCCCCTGATCGAAAGGGGGTGAGGCAAATGATGACATATCAAGCACTTAGTTTACTAGCTCAATTTAGCCTAGTGCACATAGCGGTACTGACACTAATCGTAACTATTGTCGTCTGTTTAAACAAAAAGAAATAGCCACCCTTGCCCTAGAAAAGTAAGGTGAGCTATTTCAGCAATAGAAAAAGAGAAATAACGGCCCCCTCAGTGGTTCGCCGCTTATTCTATGGTAACAAACTAGCCAGTCACAAATTTAATTTAAAAGAATTTATATATTAGCGGAGTGAATTTCATAATTACCAAAAATGAGCCACATCAAGCAATATATAGTTTGCGAATGGTTTTGACGCAACTATATATGATCTTAGTGGCGGAAATAATGAATTATGAAATTCATTTAGCGGTGTATTCTTTGATGATTGCTACAATTTCTTCGAATGTGTACTTATGATTAACTACATCTACCGTAAATTCTTGTTCTTCTTCAATACCCATTGTCCATTTATAATGATTAATTTTTAATAATATTATGAGCGAGGCGAGTGCTGTTCGTTTATTGGCATTATGAAAGGCATGATTTTTTGACAATGATTCAAATAAAGCGGCTGCTTTTTCATATATGGTTGGGTAATCATCTTTCCCAAAAGCTGATTGCAATGGACGGTTGAGGGCTGAATCTAGTAGCTTACAGTCTTTTACGCCTAGTTGTTCTTGTGGTGAGTAGAGACGTATCTGAATTGTATTAATGGCGATCACTTGATTGACAGTTAAGTGCACATAATCTTCTCGGTTATTTTTCACTTGTCAACCAATCCTTTGAATGCCTCACCATGCTCTTTAATAACATCATTTAAAATGTCCATAAATTCGGCATCGACACCATCAGGTAACTGAAGTTTTTCTTTCTTTTTTAAAACAATTTTCCCGTCCTTAACTTCTACTTGTACCTCATCGCCTTGTGACAAGCCAACCACTTTTAGCATTTCAGGAGGCAGTGTAATACCAAAGCTATTCCCGATTTTAGTGACTTTTCTTTCAATATAATCCATTTTATCACCTCTTTTGTTATGACTGTTATAACGGTTATAACGCGGTGATCTGTGTCTGTAAAGGGGACGAGCTTGAGCTTGATTGGGTGCCTGTCACTCCCCGAAAAATCTTGTTTCACAGAGATGTTTCACAAGATAGCTGTTATTAAAGCCACTTCTTTAAGTGACAAAACGCTTAAGGACTATTTTTTACAGGATGCCTATTTATTTTTTATGATTTAATACGTGTAAAGATACGTGTTATAATAAGGAGGAAGATTAAAATGACATCATATTCCTCATCCTGTTAAGGACATTCCAATTAAGACGTTAAAAAGTATTGAAAAGCAAGCGCTTATTAAATTTTAAGAGGACATTTAATAGAAGAACCAATGAAAGGAGAGTCGTTAATATGAAAGACCGATATATTTTCCCTGCAATCTTTCACTGTGAGAACGATGGTATTTCAATTGAGTTTCCTGACTTACCCGGCTGCTTACCTTGCGCTAATACAATGGAAGAAGCTTTTCGTCATGCCAAAGAAGCAATGGCACTTCATTTGTTTGGTATGGAAGAGGATGGTGATCCCATTCCCGAGCCAGCTGATATTAATATATTAATGAAAAATACGAAAGCAAGCGTAACTTTAATCGAAGTTTGGATGCCGCCATTTAGAAGCGAAATGAAAAATAAAGCTGTCAAGAAGACATTGACTATTCCGCAGTGGTTAGACGATCTTGCCAAGGAAAATAAAGTGAACTATTCTCAAATATTACAAGAAGCATTAAAGAAACATTTAGGGGTGTGAGTGGGATGCCCGTGAAGGGACGTGGGACAACGAACCTGTCCCCCCGTCCCAATTAGTCCGTCATAATTCGAATTAAATCGTATTGGTAAAAACGCCGGTCGCGTTTGCGGTCGTCACCAAAGATCATATTTAATTCCACTAATTTTGCCAAGCTTTTTCTAATCGTTACCGGCGCTAAGTCCGTTGCAGCATGAATTTGATGTACGGTTGCAATTGGTTGTGAAAATAGCGCTCCCCATACTTTTTTAGTGGAAGGTTGGTCAAGCTTTGCAATTCCTTCGTCATAAAGTTGCTCAGCTTTGTCTAACTTCGTATATTGATGCTGTGCCATATGAATGGTTGCATCAAGAAAGAAAAGGATCCAGCTTTTCCAATCAGGTTCTTTGCGACCGATCGCTCTAATTCCATTCAACATGGCGTAATATTTAAATTTTTCCCGTTCAAGCTCTTCACTTAGGAAAAAGAAAGGCGTTTCTATGAGCTTTTCTTGCAATAAATACAGAACAATTAAGATCCGTCCAAGTCTTCCATTCCCGTCTAAAAATGGATGTATCGATTCAAATTGTGCATGAAGGATAGCTGCTTTTATGAGTGGGTGTAGTGTATCTCCTTCTACTTGTTCATAAGGGTGACCGTTAATATAGCGCTCCAAGTTCGTCATGTATTCACCCATTAATTGTGGCTCAGGGGGAATGTATGATGCATCTTTCATTTGTTTCGTAGGTCCAATGAAGTTTTGGATTTTTCGATAATCGCCCGAAGCACTCGTCGAACCTCGTGCATCTTCCATTAATATAGAGTGCATATCACGAATTAAGCGCTCAGTGATTGGGTAACCTGCTTGAACAACCTCTAATCCTTTATTTAAAGCTTTCTGGTAATTTCTTACCTCGATTTTTTCCCAATCTTGCTTCTCGTCGATTTTATCCTCAAGCATTTCACTAAAAGTTACTTGGGTTCCTTCAATTCTTGTAGATTGCACTGATTCATGCAAAGTTAATAGCTGGATGAATGATTCGTTTACTAGTGAGTAAGATAGTTTTTGTTTTAACTTTTCTAGTTTAGCGGATGCTTCAACGACTTTTTTATAAAAAGCCAGTTCTGTCTCTGGATCGAACTGAATCGGTAGTAAAGGTAAATTGTAAGGCTTTTTCATTAGCTGACCTCCTTTGCGATATTATTTAGTTACATTATACTCCATATCGCTAAAAAATAATACGTTGTGATATTTTTTGGTTAATAAATATCGTTGTGGTGCCACTCCCCTGGTGGGACGAGGGGACAGGTTCATTGTCCCGTCGATGGCGGTGCCTGTTGTCACTCCCCGAAAAATCTTATTCCACAAAGGCGTTTTACAGGTGGAGCAAGCCATCAGAACTATAAATTTCCTCCTGTTTTGATATAATGGATCAAAAGCGAGGTGTTTTTAATGTCATTAAGTGAACGTATTGTTCATGAAATTGACCAGTTGCCAGAAGATGAAAAGAGAAAAGTCCTTCAAAAAATAAAAGAAAAGTACTTTCAACTACCGAAAGATGCTTTTGTTGTCAGCGAAAATTATGATTTTTGGTTAAACGAAAAGGATGATGAGTATGACAAACTATGAGGAAAATATATTCTAACAAGGAAGTGTGTGGTTAGCTAAAGTCTATTTTAAAAATGAAGGAAGGTTTAAACAACGTCCAGTCGTTGTTGTTGGCAAT
>SKOL01000338.1 GCA_007120055.1 Anaerobacillus sp. | reverse complement strand
TTCTTAGAATATTTTATGCTCAAGAAAACGAAACAAATTCAATTTTAGTAAATCCAAGAGGGATTGATATTGATAGTCGTGGAAATGTTTACGTAGTAAGTAATATGACAAATTTCATCCATAAATTTGATAAAGAAGGAAATCATTTATCACGTTTTGGTGGAATGGGTCAAGGTATTGGTGAACTTCATTTACCGAATGGGCTCTTTATACAAAAAGACAATATTTATGTTACAGATACGTTGAACTTAAGAATATCAGTTTTTCAATAATTTAATTTAAACGACTTTAAGGAGGTGGTTCAAGGAGAAAGATTATAATTTTTTGAAGTTATTTAAAAAATTTGAGGAGGGGAAAATGGTGAAGAAAGTTGGACTATTAAGTTTATTGCTTACTGTGCTGATGCTAGGAATGTTTGCAACGTCAGCTTCAGCTGAAGGTACAGAACCAGATCCAATTGGCGGGTATAATGAAGAGGCCCCTGAAAAGAATTTAGGTAATGTCCTTCCGAATGCAAATGCAACAGGAGTTCAGGATGATCGAGAAAGAATTACTAGAAACAGTGCTCAAGGTACAAGTGGTATCCATGGCAATTATAAAGACAACACGAATACGTGTGCTACATGTCACCAAACGCATACATCTCAAAGTAAAAACCTAGTTTTTGCTGACACTGTTTATCAATCTTGTATAGCTTGTCATGATGGTACGGCTGGTGGACAAAATCGTAACGTTTTAGCATCAGGTGAGCAAATTGTTCATGGAGTTGGGAATAATCCTGTGAGCCGGTTACCAAAGTTCTCAGGAACATTCGGTGGAACTTACGATGGAAATATGAGTGTCCATTTAACGACAGGAGCAGTGAAAGTTAGTGCAGCTCCTGGTGGAGACAGATCTGGTGATGGCTATTGGGGAGAAACGTTCTCTTGTGCAAGTTGCCATAACCCACACGGATCATACAGCAATGCTTATTTACAGCATAACCCAGCTGGAATGGCTTATAAGCCAGTTGAAGACGGTGGAAGAGCACTAAAAGATAGACCTGTTGTGAATAGTGTCGACGATCAAACAGATCAATTTATTTTCTTAAGAACGACGAAAGAAGCTCAAGATTTAGTAGGTAAAGGTGATCCGGAGATTAACGATATTGTCGTTATTATGCGTGATGTACCAAGACAAGGATATCTTCGCGACGAGTCTCCGTGGATCCATTACCAACGTTCAGGATATGTTTCAAGCTTTAAGGACTCAGAGGATAATGTTGTAACTGGACTTACTTCAGTTCGTGAGCATGGTTTTGTTGAAGGAAGCAAAGCTCAATTAGATAAAATAGCTAGCGCAACTGTATACCGTGCATATTATGTTCCATTTCCAATGAAAGATGTAACTGATGACGAAGGTAACGTAGAACAAGAAGTTAATCGTCCTGGGTTATGGGCAGGTGGAGCACATATGTATGGAATTCAAATGTCTGAATTCTGCTCTAGTTGTCACGTTGACTATTTAGTTAGTTCAGGCGGAAGTACAAGTAACTGGGATAGCTCTTTAGAGTTTTATGGACACACGACAAATAATAACTCATACACTTGTGTTCGTTGTCACTTCGCTCATGGTACAGATGTTGATATTATGATGGACGCTCAAGGGAAAACGGTTTGGGATTTAGAAGATGAAGGTATGTCTCTTGAAGATGCAAGAAACTACATGATGGATGTCAACCCATCTTCTGCATTAAAGAGATTCACAAACATGTCAAGTTGTTGGGCTTGCCATAACTCTTCGAAAAACCAAAGCCTAACAAGTAACTTTGATGAGGGACGCCCGTCTGGAATGCCAGAAGGCAGATAAAAAGACTACCAATTAGCGGCAACTAATTGATAGCCTATCAAAAATGTAATGACTAAAGTATGGAACTTACGAACGGTGTTTGAAGTTTCATACTTTGGTCCCCTTAGTAATTAAGCCCATAATATCTCATTATAATACATTACGCTGTAAAAAATATCACAAATAGTTCGTTTTTAAAAATTCGATCAAAACATTAAAGGGTGATTCAAATATGGTACTAAAAAAGGGAATAAGAAAAAAGATAATATTATTTCTTTGTTTTGTTATTTTCTTACATATCCATCCATTGGTCCCCTCATCACTAATCGTTATGGGTAATGAAATTGAGTCAGAAGAGGGAGAAAATGATCCAGAAGAAATAGGGATTGAGTCAGATGAAACTGATCCAGCTAATACAGATGAGGATACAGTGAAAACAGAGACGAATGAGGTAATGATACTACAAGAAGAAGGCGAGCAAGAGCCGACAATAATAATCCTCTCCCCTGATGAAAGTGGATTATCCTTTAATGAGTTGATAGAAGTAAGTGGTGAGGTCACGGATGATATCGACAGAACTGAGAAATTAACATTAACCGTTTTTAAAGTTGAAGAAGAAGAACCGTTTAAAATCTATGAAGATATCGAAATCAATGGTGATGGTACTTGGAACTATGTCTTAATTTTAGATGAAACTGAGAGTGGAGAAGAAAGTAAGTACCTTTATGAGGAAGGTCAATACAGACTTCAGATGACGATAGATTCAAGTGAATTTTTCTCAGATGAATTGGGTTTTTTCGTTGATCGAACAGCACCAGAGATTGTCATTACTAGTCCAGATAGTGATACTTTTACTAATAAAGCGGCAATAGAGGGAGAGACAGAGGCTGATGCTACTGTTTCGTTATATCGTATTGTTGATGGTGAGGACAACGAACTAATCGGAGATCCGATCACATCAGATGCTGAGGGGAACTTCGCATTTACTCTAACGATTGATGATGGCGAGTATACGTTTCTTGTTACCTCTGAAGATGCAGCTGGAAATGTCGGTGAAGAAGAAATAACGTTTATTTATGATGGAACGAGACCGTTTATTTCAACTGAATCTCTTTTTCCTAAACCTAAAATGACCCAAGTTTCTTTAGAGAACTTAAAAGTGAAGGCTAAAATCATAGATGAAAATATCGATTTTGCAGCTATTGGAAACCCGATTGAGGTTACTGAACAAGGTACAGGCAATAAAATCACTGGCACATATGAAATCCAAGGGGAATTAATTATTTTTACGCCGAGCGCTGGTGAGATCAAAGCAAATACGAAATATTTAGTATTAATCAATCCATTAATTCAAGATAAAGCTGGTAACTTAATTCATTCTAGACA
>SKOL01000301.1 GCA_007120055.1 Anaerobacillus sp. | reverse complement strand
GATCATACTCGATGTTTTGAATAAAAGATTTATCCACTTTTAACGTATCAATAGGTAAAATTTTCAAATAATTTAATGATGAATAACCTTTTCCGAAATCATCAAGCGATATTCTAAGCCCAAGCTCCTTCAATTCATTTAACTTCATAATATTTTCAATCGTATCTTCCATAATACTACTTTCAGTAATTTCTAATTCAATTAATTCCGGATTTATATTTGTTTCTTCTAAAATATTAGCAACAGTTGTGACGAAATTTTCTTCTTGAATTTGTATTGCCGAAACATTTACTGAAATACAAATATCATTTATATTTTGTTGTTGCCATCTTTTTACTTGCTCACAACCTGTTTTTAATACCCAATTACCTATTGGAATAATTAACCCTGTTTTTTCAGCCATCGGAATAAAGACACCTGGTGAAATCATTCCTTCTTTCGGGCTATTCCATCGAATTAACGCTTCGACACCATAAATATTATTCTCTTTACAATTAATTTTTGGTTGATAATATAGCTCAAATTGCTCATTTTCGATTGCTTGATGCATCTTCGTTTCAAGAATTTTGTCTTTCAGTGAATCTCGTTCCATTTCTTCTGTGTAAAACTTATAACCGTTCTTCCCACGATCTTTTACATACCGCATGGCTGTTTCTGCTTCTTTCAGCAAAGCTTCATATTTATAATGTTTACTAGAAATTGCACTTGCCCCCATGCTAGCATTTATAAAGAATTGCTGTCCTTTAATTTCAAAAGGTAAGCGTAACGTTTCATAAATACTGTCACAAATAGTTTCTAATTGTTCCTCACTATCACCAAACGTGAGAATTGCAAACTCATCTCCTGACCACCGTGCTAATACATCCTTTTTCTTAAGGCAATTTGAGATTCTAGACTTTATTTCAACCAATAATGAATCAGCAGAGTTGTGACCAATACTGTCATTGATACTCTTAAAATCATCAATATTTATTAACACTACAAAAAATGATTTCTTTACTTTTCGTTGTTGCAGATCGCAAGTTAAATAATTGTAAAAATATGTTCGGTTTAAAATCCCCATTAAACTGTCATAAATACTATTACTTTTTAGCTCAGTAATCAACCGCCCAATTGCATAACCGTATATAGCGAAAAATATTAGCCTCATTACCCAGTTATAGACCGGTTGTGCAATTTGTTGTGACACATCTAACGGCATAAAAGGGCCCATCAAAATACCCGACAAAAATCCTACGATTAAACCTCCAACTGCTCCAAATCTCCAAGCGGCAAATGTAATAGGGATAAAAAACAATAACGGAAAAACAGAGGACGTACCGTTTAAAAAATACACGATCAGCCAACTTATCGTCATAAAAACTAGTAAAAGTCCAACCGCCGTTGTCTTTCGATTGAAATAAAAGTTAACCACCTTTAAAACACCGCCTAAAATTTAAAATTACTATACTAATTACTATGATATCTTTATAATTCAAATTACACATTATTGATTTGTGAACGTTTATTAAACTCTGAGGAAATTGAGACTTTTATCCTAGTGAAAAACACCTACCAAGTCCTTTTAATTCCTTAAAGCTAAAAGCTTAATTACAAACCTTCGATTAATGAAAAAATTGGTAAAAGGATCGAAGTAAACATGAGTAACACTACAATTCCGATCAATAAAAATAATGTAGGTTGAATGATCATAAATAATTTTTTCAGTTTCTGATCAAAGTCATACAATAACCATTTACTAAAATGTTCTAACTCTTCATCTAAACGTCCATTGGCTTGTCCATGATCAACAATATAAGCTAATTCTTTTAAATAAACAGTATTTTGTACGATCGCTAATTGTAGGGGCTCACCCTTTTCTAATTTATTTATGATTTGTTCTGCGGCCTTGCCTACGTATTTTTCACGTTCTTGTTGATAAAATGTTGAGAGTGCTTCAAAGATCGACATCCCACTTTTCATTAAACAATTTAAGTTTATTGAAAAATAGTACGTAACCATCAATTGGTAAAAGTGACCAAAAACTGGAATTTTGCAAATAATTCTAGCTTTATCTATTCCATCTTTTTTACGGAAAATAAAGACACCATAAATAATAACCACGAAAATTAGAAATGCCATTGTTGCTATATAATATGGTAATTGTTCAATAAAAGTAAGAAATAATTTTGAGACGAAGGGTAATTGTACATCAATACTTGAAAATAGTAGAAGAAACTGTGGAAATAAGTATTCGTATAAAATAATCGAAAAAACCATTAACGTCCACAATAAAAAAATTGGGTACTTTAAGAGCTTTTGAAGTTTCTTTTTATTTTCCTCATTCTTCTGTAATAAAACCCCACCTTTTATGAGACCGTTAGCTAAATCACCGTACTGTTCAGAATAATAAACAAAACTAATAATATTTTTAGGTATTTGTAAAGTTTTTAATGTTTCACTAAAGGGACTTCCATTTTGAAGTTGTTGTAGCATCTCATGAAGTAGTGGTTTTAACTTTTTCTTTTCATATTTCAAGAAAAACTCAATACAATGTGAAATGGTATAGCCTTGTTGAAGGAGTTTGCCAGTCCTAACTAAAAACTCTGCTTTTTCTTCGTAATTCAAGCTATGTTTAGCTTTCATTAACATAGCCACCTTTCATATTCTTCTTCATTCACATATCCTAAAGCGATACTTTTCTTAATCGCTTGTTCTAAACTTCCATAACCAATATTAGTTTTACATTTAGTTAATAAACGCTGTAACGATTGATCTGCTAGAATTTCAAAAACAGCAAGTCGCCTTCTTTTGCGATAAGTTCGACAATACTTTGAACAAGTATTACCACAAATTGAACACTTCATTTCAAGTAGCCTTTGTGAAACAAGTCCAATAACTGTTTCATTAATGTCATGTTCTTTAATTCCTAACTCTTTTAGGCGAGCAATCGAGCCAAGGCAATTTTTTGCATGAATGGTACTAATAACTAAATGACCTGTCATTGCTGCTCGTATAGCGACCGTCGCCGTTTCAACGTCCCGAATTTCGCCGATCATAATAATATCTGGGTCGTGCCTAAGCACTGCCTTTAATGTATGTGCATAAGTGAGACCAGCTTTTTCATTAATTTCAACTTGTATAAATTTATCTGTCCGTTTTTCTATAGGGTCTTCTATACAAACAATTCTTTTTTTTCTGGCTGCAGCTTCATTTAAGAGAGAATAAATGGTAGTTGTTTT
>SKOL01000664.1 GCA_007120055.1 Anaerobacillus sp. | reverse complement strand
GCTTGTCGTGACACTTGCAGCATCATCGCAATCGTATATTCAGCCATTGGAATTTTATGAATTCCCCTTGCATTCGTGACAAGGATTTCTTTTTCTTTTATTGCTTGTAAAGGCATTTGGTCCAACCCTGCAGAAATAACCATGATCCACTTTATATTTTTACTCTTTATGATCATTTCATTAGTGACGTCTTCACCATATGTAATTAAAACATCAGCATCATATACATCCTCCGACGCCTCTTTCATATCTTTAAAAAAATAAAAATTTAAGTCTGGATAGTTTTTCGTTAATTTATTCTTAATCGATGTTTTTAACCTCGCTGACGATACGATTTTCATAAATTAAACCCTCCATTATACGAATAATTCATTTTCGTTTTATTTTAACATACAAAATGCTGTTGATAATTTAACGTCACCATTTAATATGAAAAAGTCGAATGATTTCCTTCACTTCACTTTGACCTTCTTCCGAATCTCAGAGGCTCGTTCACGAAATCATTCGACTTTTTTCATAAAAAACGCGCATAACGAAGCATCGCCACCATTTAGTATGTAAAAATCAACGCCCTCCTGTCAAAATAACCAACTAACCAACTAACTAACCAAAAAAAGGCTGACTCATTAGTATCATTCAAACTTAATTTGAACAATACTGCGTTTGAGTCAGCAAAATGACAGAGGGTAAAAACTATGCCTAATTCTATATATATTCACCCGGTTTAAAAGCGTATAGACAAACGTCTCGCACTTACCAAATTATATTTCTTAACCCCTCTTTAATTACATTATAAATTCTCTTTTATATACTCAAGCGCTTCTGCTACGTGTTCTTTCACTCTTACTTTGCGCCATTCTTTCGCAAGTTTACCTTCTTTATCAATGATAAAAGTCGAACGCTCAATCCCCATATATTCTTTCCCGAAATTTTTCTTTAACTTCCAAACTTCATAAGCTTCAGCCACTGAGTGGCCCTCATCGGAAAGAAGTAGAAATGGCAGACCGTGTTTTTCAATGAACTTGTCATGTCTAGCGAGCGGATCTGGACTCACCCCTAGTATAACGGCATTTACCTCTTCAAAATTTTTATGTAAATCTCTAAAGTCACAAGCTTGCGTTGTACAGCCTGGCGTCATATCTTTCGGATAAAAATAAAGCACAACATTTTTTCCACGAAAATCAGAGAGCTTTACCTTTTCTCCATTGCTTGCTTCACAAGTAAAGTCTGGCGCCATTCGACCAATCTCTATCGTCATGTTCAGTCCTCCTATTTTGAGGTTACTACTCAAAATGCTTCGTAGCAACTTACTCGTAATTTCACTTCACATTAATAAGGGTAACCAAACTTCACCAATCGTACAACTAATTTGCTTTCACAGCTTCTTTATAATGAATTACCGTCGAGACAACGAAAGCTGCCGGTAATAAATATCCAAAAAACGCTTCAATCATCGCGATCCAACGACCAATTCCTAACGGAGTAATATCACCGTAACCAACAGATAAAATCGTCACCGCACTAAAATACATCGCATCTTCTAAAAGGTGAAAAAACGAGCCACCAACTCTTGCCTCACCTTCTGTTAATACAGACACCCCCATTAATTCGAGGGTAACATATAAACAACCAAACCCTACTGCCACAGTTATATAAACCATCAATAATATTATAAAATTACGAATACTCAATCGTTTCCCTTGAAAGATCGGTTTATATTTTAAAATTAATAAAACACTCATCATAATCCCGATGACAGCCACTAGCATCACTAAAAACAAAATTACTTCCCACATAAAAAACCACCTCTCATTTCCACTATATGAGGAGGTGATTTCTTTTAGGACATGTATATTAGAAAAGCGCAGGCGCCTTGCTCACCCCTGAAAAGCGTTGGAGAGCCAGCGACGGTTTATCTCCTCTCGAGATGCATCACCGAGTAGATAAACATCGATGGACCGAAACGCTCGAAGGGGTAGGCGCCGGAGCTAGACAATAGAAAAGCGCAAGCTCCTTGGTAAGCGAAGCAACTTCTTCGAATTACACCTTGAGCTTCGCGACGAGTAACCACAGGAGCATCGACAAGCGTTGGAGAGCCCGCAACGCTTTGCCTCCTCATTGACGTACCACTAGTTACCAGCACCGCGGTATTTCTTAACCCCTGAATTCCACAAAAAGATCGCCAGCGATAAAAACACAATTCCCATCACCGGTGTTAAAAAAGCGTAAAAATACCACTCTTCACGATTTAAAAAATATGCCGCCGGATAAACACCCACAAAAGCAAACGGTAAAATCCACGTTAAAACGAAACGAATGACTCGATGATAAATATCAACCGGATAACGACCGTAATTACCGATGTTATACATCATCGGCATAATGTCCGTCCGACTATCAGACCAAAACCCGATACTAGCAAGCGATATAAAAATGCCAGCATATATAAATGCACCACCTAGCACCATCGCCACAAAAATAAAGGTGTCATACCACGCAAACGTTAACCCAAGCGTAGCCCCCGCATAATACATAATCACAATTCCTGTAATCACACCGAACAGCGATTCTAGTTCCATTCTTTCCATAATAATTTGAAAAAGGCTATGAATCGGTCGCGTCAGCACCCGATCCATTTCTCCTTTAACAATGTAACGGTCATTGAAATCCCAAATATTAAAGAACGACGAAAATATCGCATAAGGCACTAAAAAGAAACCATATATAAAAATAATTTCTTCACGATTCCAACCACTTAAAAGCGACGTATGTCCGAAAACAACTAATATAAAAATGAGGTTGACCGCTTGAAATAGTAAATCTGAAAAAATTTCAACGACCGTGTCAACACGATAAGTTAGCCTCGTTTTTAAATATTGCGAGGCATATTGAAAGAAAATTGATACGTAAAACATCTCCCTTTAGCCCCCTTGCACAATTAACTGTTTTTTAGCTAAAAGCCATAAAACTTGAATTGGAATAATTAAAACGAGCGCCCAAAATGCTTGTAAGGCAATCGCGGTATAAATCTCACTTCCGACGAAACCTTCTGTAAAAATCATACTCGGAATGTAGCTAATCGCCTGAAAGGGTAAGTACGTCATTACCGACTGTGCCCATAACGGATAAAAGGAAATTGGCAATAATAATCCTGAAAAAAGATCAATAACGACTCGTTTTGCACGAATCAATCCTGAATTATTAAATAAAAAGAACGTCATAAT
>SKOL01000744.1 GCA_007120055.1 Anaerobacillus sp. | reverse complement strand
GTTGTCCACAACAACGCGCCGAAATTGCTGCAGTGATTAATCCTTTTAGGGCAACGATTATTGATGTCGGAAAAGAAAGTGTTACCGTCCAAGTAACAGGTGACCAACAAAAGGTTGAAGCGTTAATCGACTTGTTGCACCCGTACGGAATTAAAGAGTTAGCTCGTACAGGTATAACAGCAGTAAAGCGAGGTCATAAAGCAACAAATGCAGAAGAAAGAGTAGTTTTGATTAATTAGTTGGTTAGGTAGTTGGAAGGTTGAAAGCTGAAAAGTTGGAATGTGGAATGTCGTTATTTACGTAAGTGGCATTGAGTTCCGACTAGTATTTACCAATTTTAAATTCTAAATTCTAAATTAATTAAGGAGATGTTTTGAAATGGCAAAAGTATATTATAACGGTGATGTAAATGAAGCGGTATTACAAGGGAAAAAGGTAGCGGTTATTGGATATGGGTCACAAGGTCATGCACACGCATTAAATTTAAAAGAAAGTGGCGTAGAAGTTGTAGTTGGTTTACGTCAAGGTGGTTCTTGGGATAAAGCAGTTAATGACGGGCACACAGTTTTATCAGTAAGTGAAGCGGCAGCACAAGCAGAAGTAATTATGGTTCTTTTACCAGATGAGTACCAACCGAAAATTTATAAAGAGGAAATTGAACCAAGTTTAACAGCAGGAAAGGCACTCGTTTTTGCTCATGGATTTAACGTTCATTTTAGTCAAATCGTACCGCCGGCTGATGTCGATGTATTCCTAGTTGCACCAAAAGGCCCTGGTCATTTAGTACGTAGAACATATACTGAAGGTGCTGGAGTACCTGGTTTAATCGCAGTTTATCAAGATGCAACTGGTGATGCTAAAGAAATTGCTCTTGCTTATGCAAAACAAATTGGCTCTGCCCGTGCAGGAGTTCTTGAGACAACATTCCAAGAAGAAACAGAAACAGATTTATTCGGTGAGCAAGCGGTCCTTTGTGGTGGAACATCAGCATTAGTAAAAGCAGGTTTTGAAACATTAGTAGAGGCAGGGTATCAACCTGAAGTTGCTTACTTCGAATGTTTACATGAGTTAAAACTAATCGTTGACTTAATGTATGAGAGTGGTTTAGAAGGAATGCGCTATTCTATTTCTGATACAGCACAATGGGGGGACTTCGTTTCAGGTCCACGTGTAGTTACTGACGAAACGAAAAAAGTGATGAAAGATATTTTAACAGATATTCAAACAGGGAAGTTTGCGAAAGGCTGGATTTTAGAAAACCAAGCAAATCGTCCTGAGTTCAATGCTATTAATGCTAGAGAAAAGCAACATCCAATTGAAGTGGTAGGAAAAGAGCTTCGCGAAATGATGCCATTCGTAAAACAAAAATCAAAGGGCGTGGTCACAAGTGCGAAAAATTAATGTCTTTGATACGACATTAAGAGATGGCGAACAGTCAGCAGGAGTTAACTTAAACTTTGAGGAGAAGCTCGAAATTGCTAGACAATTAGAGCGTTTAAAAGTAGATATTATTGAAGCGGGTTTTCCCGCTTCCTCCCAAGGGGATTTCCGCTCAGTTAAAGTAATTTCTGATACGATTAAAGGCAGTTCTGTCACTGGTTTATCACGTTCCGTTCAAAGTGATATTGATACGACTTGGGAAGCTTTAAAAGGTGGTGTCGAACCGAGGTTACACGTTTTTATCGCTACTTCACCAATTCATATGACACATAAATTAAAGAAAACTCCTGATCAAGTGGTCGAGACTGCAGTTCAATCCGTCAAATATGCAGCTAAATATTTTCCACACATTCAATGGTCTGCTGAAGATGCATGTAGATCCGACTTAAATTTTTTAGTCAGAATTATTGAGCAAGTCATTGATGCTGGTGCTTCGGTCATCAACATTCCTGATACAGTTGGGTATATTACTCCGCATGAGATTGGTCATGTATTTTCTTATTTGAAGGAGAATGTTCGTAATATAGACCGAGCGATTTTATCTACTCATTGTCACGATGATTTAGGAATGGCGGTTGCTAATTCTTTATCAGCGATTGAACATGGGGCAGGTCAAGTCGAATGTACGATTAATGGGATTGGTGAGAGAGCAGGAAACGCTTCTTTAGAAGAAATTGCTGTTGCCTTAAAAATTCGTGGTGACCACTATAATGCTGAAACACAGCTGAAGTTAAACGAAATTAAAAGAACGAGTTCTCTTGTTAGTAAATTGACAGGGATGGTTATTCCAAATAATAAAGCGGTCGTTGGTGCTAATGCTTTTGCCCATGAATCTGGTATTCACCAAGACGGCGTTCTAAAAGAAAAAACGACGTACGAAATTATTACGCCTGAGCTTGTTGGTGTTTCTTCGAATCGAATGGTTCTTGGAAAACATTCTGGGCGCCATGCATTTAAAGATAAAATTCAGGAGTTAGGCTATAACGTTAGTGATGAAGAATTAAACCGACTTTTTGTAGCTTTTAAAGATTTAGCTGACAAAAAGAAAGAGATTACCGAAGATGATCTTTTTGCAATTTTAACAGAAGAAAGAGTCGCTAGTGCTGTTGCTTATTATAAAGTAGAACAATTACAAGTGAATTACGGTACAAATAATATCCCAACGGCAACGATTACGATGAATACACCAGATGGAGAGCAACTCCAAGAGGCTGCCACAGGATCTGGAAGTGTAGAAGCGATTTATAACACGTTAGAGCGTATGCTTGCTTCTCCAGTGAAGCTTCTAGATTATCGAATTCAATCAGTAAGTGGGGGCAGGGATGCACTTGCTGAAGTATATGTAAAAATTAGATTTCAAGATGTTGAAAAAAGTGGGCGTGGAACGGCTCATGACGTCCTAGAAGCTTCTGCAAAAGCTTATATTAATGCCGTAAATCGAATTTTAAATAAAATAACTAAAGAAGAAAAGGTGTCAGAAAAGGTCCATTTGTAGTAAAAGAGGGAGCGATGATGATGAATAAAACGATCACAGTAATTCCCGGGGACGGAATTGGCCCTGAGGTAATTCAATCAGCGATTAAAGTTTTAGATACCGTTGCAAGTAATTTTAATCATCAATTTAAATATCAATATGCAAAATTAGGAGGAGTAGCCATCGATGAAGATGGCACTCCACTTCCACAAGAAACGGTTGATCTTTCAAAAAAGAGCGATGGTGTATTGCTAGGGGCTGTAGGTGGTCCGAAATGGGATACGTTACCAGGACATATGCGCCCAGAAAAAGGCTTACTAGG
>SKOL01000678.1 GCA_007120055.1 Anaerobacillus sp. | reverse complement strand
TTTATATAGAGGATATTCATTATAATTTACTGACGAAAATGTTGTGTGATCGCTACGGGATACAAGTTCGTGGTGGATGTGCTTGTGCTGGAACATACGGGCACTTTTTATTAGGCATTAGTAAAGACAAATCAAAAGCGATTACGAGCCAAATTGAGCAAGGTGATTTATCTAAGAAACCAGGATGGGTGCGTTTGTCGCTCCACCCAACCATGACAAATACGGAGGTTTATTATATTACAAATGCAATTAAAGAAATTACGTTAAATATAAGTGATTGGCAAAAAGACTATCGATATGATAAAGCAAAAAATGAGTTTTTTCATAAGCATTTTACGGATACTCAGGTTGTTAAAGGATGGTTTTGATATGAATGAAGAGGGCGGTTAAAAGAGATCGTCCTTTTTTTTATGAAAGTTGGTTTGTTTGTTAGTCGCTAGTTGGTTAGGATCTCGCGGAACTTTTCATGTTAGATGGCGGCGGCAGGCATGCCGCCATGAGGGTTTTGTATGAAAAAACATTTGCACAGTTGTATTTTGCCTTAACTTAGATGACCTACATAATTTTATTAATTAATGTATGATGCTTTCCTTACAGGAGAAACTACCCTATATATATGGACAATCATGTTTAGGCTTAAATAGAGCTTAAAAACAAGAGTGGATTGTGATAAGGGGGAACAACGAAATGGAAAGAAAGAGTATGATCGTTTTATACGTTTCAATAGCAATACTGTTGTTACTAGTAATTTTTGGCGCAACCATTCCAAATACGTTGGAGCGTTTTACAGCAGCAATGCAAGTATTCATTTCAACAGCTTTTGGCTGGTATTACTTAATTGTAGTAACTATCATTACGATTGTTTGTTTATACTTTTTAATTAGTCCAGTTGGTCGTCTGAAATTAGGAAAGCCGGACGATAAGCCAGAATTTTCGAGGCCAACGTGGTTTGCAATGTTATTTAGTGCCGGGATGGGGATCGGTCTCGTCTTTTGGGGTACTGCTGAACCGATTAGTCACTACGCAGTTAGTTCACCGACCGGTAAAGTAGGAACGGACCAAGCGATAATAGATGCGTTGCGTTACACATTTTTTCATTGGGGAATTCACGCCTGGGCCATTTATGGAATTATTGCTTTAGTGTTAGCTTATTTCCATTTTCGTCATGGTGAAAAGAGTTTAATTAGTGCAACGCTTAGACCTATTTTTGGAGACAGAGTTGATGGCGTATTAGGTAAAGTGATTGATATTTTTGCGGTATTGGCAACTGTAGTTGGGGTTGCAACGACATTAGGGTTTGGTGCAGTACAAATCAATGGTGGTTTATCTTATTTATTCGGTATTCCAGTAGGGATTATTGCACAGTTTGTTATTATCACAGTTGTAACGATTTTATTTATGATTTCAGCATCGACAGGGTTAAAAAGAGGGATAAAAATATTAAGTAATGTTAATATGATATTGGCTGTATTACTATTTTTAATTATGTTTATAGTGGGGCCAACACTATTTATATTAAATATATTCACACATACGATAGGGACCTATATCCAAAACTTGGCCGCGATGAGCTTTCGAATTGCCCCATTAGATCAAGATTTAAGAGGATGGATTGATGGTTGGACGATCTTTTATTGGGCATGGTGGATTGCTTGGTCTCCATTTGTAGGAATATTTATTGCTCGTGTTTCTAAAGGACGTACGATTCGAGAGTTTGTTCTCGGTGTGTTATTTGTGCCTTCGATTGTCGGTTTTTTATGGTTCTCAACGTTTGGTGGTTCGGCCATCATGTTAGAACATGAAGGGATTGCGCCAATTTCTTCTTTCGCAGTGGAGGAAGCATTATTTAGTACGTTTTCACAATATCCGTTAGGGTTTTTAGCATCGATTATAGCGATGATTTTAATAGGTACCTTTTTTATTACATCGGCGGATTCGGGGACATATGTGTTAGGAATGATGACGACAAATGGTTCACTTTCTCCAGGGACTCGAATTAAACTGACGTGGGGGATTATGTTATCTTTAACATCGCTAGTGTTGTTATATTCTGGTGGACTTCAGGCACTTCAAAATACAATGATTGTTGCAGCCTTACCGTTTTCGGTGATTATGGCCTTGATGGCATTCAGTTTAATGAAATCTTTGCATAAAGAAGCGAAAGAATTAGGGATCGGTAAAATTAGAAAACCGAAAGCTTAAGCTTGTCATTAGGTGTAGTTGCTATTAGAAAAAGGTTCACCAAATAAGTGAGGGTGGGACAAACAAAGTGTCAGACACCGCTAGACACCGAATATAGACATATGATAAATCTTTACGTCTATATTTAGTAGGAACCGCGTGGTGTCAGACACTTTTGTCCCACCCTCATCTTTTAAAACTCAGGTAAATTGTCTAAATTATTTCCTTTAATTCCATCAGGCTCGCTTCGTAAAATGTCACGCCCATATTTATGAAAAACATCAACATGAGCTAAGTTTCCAGCTTTTGCTTCTTGGAGTGCGGTAATATAGTCTAGCTCGCGACCGTTATCGGTTTTAAAAGCAATCAAGTCACCGTCATCATTTTTTCTAACGGCAACGATTGATTCTTTTCCTTCGTCAACTTCATAACCCTCGACTCTGCCTTCGTTGCGATATTGTTCATATATTTCTTCAAAACGATCTTTCATCATTAGATCCCTCCTTCGTTTTTAGTTTGTATTGTTGTAAAAAAGTTATGAAGTTTATTTCAACGGTATTAGTGAAATAATTTAAATAAAGAGTTGAAAAGGGGGAGTTTTATTTGCAAATTTATTTTTCACCGGAGTTTATTAATCAAAACGCTCAAGTGTTAAACATTGTTACTGATCGTAATGAAGCAATCGGTTACTTGTCTTTTTTGATGGAAGAAAGTAAAATGTATGTGTTTGCAAGTTTGGAAGAAGAAGGCGTTTGTGAAGACTTTAAAGATTTATTAAAACCGTATTTGCAAGGGTTAACGAAAATAAAATCAGATTTAGAAGTGATGGCATACATATCTGTCGGCGGGAAAAAAATTGATATTGAATTAGACAAACAGTAGTCAATAGATGCTATTGAAGCTAGAGACAATACTTGGATAGTCGATACAAGTTTTAATGGTCGTACACAGACGTACAGTAATGATCGGGGGAAAACAATGAACAATTATCAATTAGTAATTCAATACGATGGTGGACGTTATAAAGGCTGGCAACGGCTCGGGAATACAGAAAATA
>SKOL01000762.1 GCA_007120055.1 Anaerobacillus sp. | reverse complement strand
TAAAATAATAGAAAAAAATGATAATGTTGATACAGCAACTGCTAAGAATAAATTTCCCTTCCCAAACGCACATGCACAACCTTGTCCTATAAAAAGTAATGGAAAAATGAGTAATAACCCGATCACAAATAACCCTTTACCATCCTCAATAGTAAATATATTTGTAAAAGATACTAACGCAAACATCAACATGATTATCGTTGGTACAAATGTAGTAGTTAAACTTATTTTCGTAAAATTCACCTATATTCCCCCACTTAGTTCAATCATTCATTTTTAATCTTCTCTTAAAGAATTAAAAAAGGCAGTCCCATCGTTAAATTTCAGTCACCTAACACTAATAGCTTGTACACCGTCATCTTCTTACCAAACTAATTGTACGGTTAATAGGTGAGCTGCATTTAGGGACAGCCTCGTTCGTATAAAATTTGTTAATCAATTTTTTCAAGGCGTGGATTAGGGCGATATTTACGACCTGTTTTCGCTTCATGCTTACCATTTAAAAGAACATTATCTCCAGTGAAACCAATATGGATCTTTAGTAAGCTACTTCCAACACCATAGATATCGACAGGAACTCCTCTTTTTTCATACTCCTCAATTCGTTTCGCATCAAATCCGCCAGAACCAATGATCTTTACATGTTGGAATCCTTCATCATCTAAAGCTTTTCGAAGCGCAAAAATCAGCTCAGGGTTTGCACCACGTGGGTCAAACGAACCTAGAACATCAGGATTTCTAAAGAAGTATTGATCAACCATTGTTTTCGATGTATCAATTCGTACCCCTTTTAACTCCTCACCAAATTCACGTGCTACACTTAAGGCATCAGTTATTACATCGTTGTTATAATCAACAAGCGCCATTAAATCATCTTCTGGAAATGTTTCTTTGTATGCATGAGTTGCTGCGACAACATCTCCTTCAAAAAGTTGAATCAATGCATGCGGCATCGTTCCCATTCCTTTTTTACCCCACCATTCATTCATCGCATGAGTCGCTTGGGCAATAGAACCACCAATATATGCAGCATACCCATCTCCAGCTTGTTGCGTAAAATGATCATCACGATCTCCCATGAAAATTACAGGTTTTTTTACACCAGAAAGACTTGCTGCTTTAACAACATTGTAAACATTCGAAGCCACCGAGGTTCTGCGGGCTAAAATTCCATCAATAACCCCTTCTAAATAGCCAAAGTTTTGATAAGGTCCAGTGATCGTTAAAACTGTTTCAAACGGCTTAATTTTATCACCATCTTTTAATGAATGAATCTCAAGCTCGTCCACATTTTTCGCAAAAGTTTTAATAAGTGCAATGACTTCATCAGTTCCGCAAAGTACTGCATCAGTTTTTTGAAAAAATTGCATCGTTACCGTATTATCTTTTTTTAATTTCTCGACAATCTCTTTCGTTTTCAAAAAATAAACAGCAGAAAACCAGCCCTCTTCGACTCGTTCATCAAATTTAAATGTTTTATTTGTTAACCTTTTAATCTTACCTTCTAATTTTAGTTTGATTTCTTTCATTATGATACCCCTCGTAGTTTGCAACGGCTTTTTTAGTTATAATGCCCGTGATGGACATAAATCCTGCCACGGGCACAGTTTAAACATTAATGAAAAATATTCCCTTTATTATGCTGCTCTACTATCGCTGCTTCAACAATTTCTTGCACGTCACACTCGTCTAAATTGGCGAATCCGTGTTTTAGAACAATGAGCATATTTTGCTCATCTTCTGTTAATAAGGAAAGCCATTGTGGAGAAATAGATTTTACTAAGCTTGATAATTGAATCTCTTGCATCGTGACCACTCCTTATAAAAAGTATGGTATAGCTAGACTCATATTACTAAATGACTTATAGTAAATCTTTCGTCTTTCTCACTTACAAATCGTCCTTATTCAATTATTACCAATAAAGCACCAACATATTAATCATATAAAACCTTTTATCAGAAAACAAGGTATATTTTCAAAGAAACATACCTTTAATGAATTTCATAATTCCATATAACCGCCATTAAGTCTCTATATGTAGTTGCGTTAAGTCTCTCGCAAATACATATAATTTCATATGGCTCAATTTAGTTAATTATGAAATTCACTCACCTTATATATACTATTTTATATTAATATCAATTGTGATACTAGCTTTGTTTCAATTTACAATTTACAATTTATAATTAAAAATTTATGAAAGTAGCGCTCCGAAGCAACTCCCTAGCCCTAATTTTCAATTTTCAAATTTTAATTTTTAATTAACTCCGAAAGTTCTTCTTCTGATACGAGGACGTTTCTTGGCTTTGAGCCCATCGCTTCTGAAATAATCCCTCTTGCTTCCATCATGTCAATAAGGCGCGCTGCTCGGTTGAAGCCGATCCTAAACCTCCGTTGTAAACTAGATGATGATGCCCCACCTTGCTCGACGACGTAATAACAGGCTTCTTCAAAAAGATCATCCTCTTGATCCATCGCCTCATTTGCTCTAACAAGGTTGTCCTTATCGAACAAATAGTTAGGTTTACGCTGTTGTTTTACTAACGCAATCACTCGATCTATCTCTTCGTCTGAAACAAAGTTTCCTTGAACACGAACTGGCTTAGATGCCCCATTTTCAAAAAGGAGCATATCCCCTTTTCCTAACAAGCGCTCTGCCCCTCCCGAGTCGATAATTGTTCTTGAATCGGCTTGAGAAGAAACTGAAAAAGCAACTCTCGTTGGTATATTTGCTTTTATTAAGCCTGTAATAACGTCTACAGAAGGTCTTTGCGTTGCTATAAGCAAGTGTATCCCACATGCCCTAGCTTTTTGAGCAATACGACAAATCGCATCTTCAACATCTTGTGGCGATACCATCATCAAATCTGCTAATTCATCTATAACAATGACGATATAAGGCATTGCTGGAGTTACTTCGTCCTCTTTTTTCATTACTTGATTATATCGTTTAATATCACGAACGCCATTTTGAACGAACAATTCATAGCGACGTTCCATTTCTTCAACTGCCCACTTTAAGGCTACTGTTGCCTGTTTTGCATCTGTAATTACAGGGGTAATAAGATGCGGAATGTCATTATAAGGGGCCAGTTCAACCATTTTAGGATCAACTAACATTAGCTTCACCTCATCAGGTGTCGCTTTAAACATAATACTAATTAAAATTGAATTTATGCATACACTTTTCCCTGATCCTGTTGACCCTGCAATTAAACCGTGAGGCATTTTTTGAATATC
>SKOL01000365.1 GCA_007120055.1 Anaerobacillus sp. | reverse complement strand
GATGGGGTACAAGGATGGACTGTCATTGAAACCCCTGGTCACGCTCAAAGTCATATTTCTCTGTACAATAAGAATGACGGCTTATTGATTGGTGGTGACCATATTATCGAACATATTTCTTCTAATGCGTTGTTAGAGCCACCGAATGTTAAAGATGAGTTGCGTCCGCGAACTTTGTTACAATACAGGGCATCATTACAAAAGTGCTTAAATTTAAAAGTTAGAAAAGTATTCTCAGGTCATGGAAAAAATGTAGAAAACATCGAAACGCTGTTAAACACACGGTTTCAAGAACAAGAAGAAAAAGCTAAGCGATTAAAATTAATGATTCCAAAAGAAGGGATTACAAGTTTTGATTTATGTAAAAGCTACTTTGCCCACATTTATAAAAAAGAACCGACATTAACGATGTCAGAAATTATAGGTCACTTAGATTTGTTAGAGGATCGGCATATAGTCAAAACGGTTAATAGAGATGGAAAGACTTTTTATACTTGTAAGGGAGATTAATTTGATAGTGGTCAATAACTGAAAAATATTTTTAATTCTCGGTTGAGTGATTGCTCATTCAATGTTAATTTTAAAAAATAACATATTGTTTTACTCGATTTATTGTTAAAATATAACTGTATATTTTAGGTTGACAAGGAGTGGGTGTGGAGAAATGGAAGAACAAACTAAAAAAATGTTAGTTCGTGGAGCTATTATCGGTGGAGTTGTAGGGGGTGCGGTAGCTGTATTTAAATCGAAAACACAACTTAGCACTTGTATTACAAAGTGCTATCGTACGTCAACAGAAGTTTTAAAATTTCTTAATGAAAATAGAACGGAAATTGTTGAACAGCTGAAGAATACGAGTGAAAAGTTCACAAAAGTCGTTGATGAAACAAACAATGATTTAAAGGCACTTTCTGGAAATATCAAGCATTTAAAACGTAGCTCATCGGAAATGGTTAATACCGTTCAACAAACAAAAGATCAACTTGTCGATATGTATGAAACGTGTAAACATAAGTTTGAAGAAGAACTAGAGTCAGTAGATAAAAATGTGTCTGAGGAAAAACGAGAAGAAATAAAGTCTATAGAAGAAAAAGACCAAAATTTAGAAACAAAAGACAACGCATAAGTTTTTAGGAATTGTACATCATAATTAGCGAGGAGGACATAGTCCTTTTCAAAAAACCATATACACTAGCCATCATTCAAAAAGATGTAAGGAAAGTATGCTACTTTAGATATTTAACTTTGTTAAAAAACTAAAGTAAAGGAAAACAAGCTTGCACAAATATGTGAAAGTAATGTTTTCTAAAAAAGCAACATCTCAAGAGAGGTGTGATAGCATTGAACAAGTTCGTTCAACATTAGCTAGTACCATCACTGGAGGTGTTTACGGCAGACAGTAACCGTTACGGCCCTAGAGCATCGTTTTTGAATAGGCATTAATGTGTTTATGGTTGGAGAAGGTAATCACAAACGTGGTTGCCTTCTTTTTGCGTGGAGTTGGTTTGTTGGAAAGCCGAAAGTTGGAAAACATTGAACTTACAAATGCCTAATGTAACAGGGGACCGTCATGAGTTTTTTGTATGATACAAAGGCAGGTGCTTTTGCGAACGAACGTCTGAGATTCGATAGAAGGTCAAGGTGAAGTGAGGAAAGAATCCGCCTTTTCGGTGTTAGTAAGGGATTCTCCTGCGGTTACTCGTCGAAAAACTGCATGAAGTAAATTCTAAGATGTATCTCATGACGTAATTGAGGTCAGTAGCTTTGCTGACGATCTATCGGCATGCTGGCTTTATATACCTTTTCATATTTGAGTAGAGGGGGTTCCTTGTTCAAATGTTTATCATTTTTTAAAAAAGGTTATTGATTAGTAATCCATACTTTAAAGGGGGATTACTAAGTGGCTTTAAGCAATGTTGTAAAAGAAATAAAAAGTTTTGAACAGGTAAAAGGGAACAAAGTATTAACGCTTTATTTAAACACAGATCGTAGTGAGTGCCAAAACGGCTCTTGGAAAATAAGGCTAAAAAATGGTTTGAAAAAGTTGGAGTCTTATATTGAAGTCGGTGGAAATGAAAAGGAATTAAAACGTTATAAGGCTTTGAAGAAAAAAGTAGAAAAGACCATTCAAAACTCTGTAACGAATTTACAAAAAAGTATTGTCATTTTTGCTTCATGTGATGCTAAACTTTATTCTGTTCACTTTCTACAACTACCTGTTGAAACAGAATTCTTTTGGGAAGATAAGCCTGAATTACATCAAATAGAACAAATTCAAGATCAGTATCCATCAAGCGGAGTGATTATTGCCAATGATGATGAGCTTATTTTAATGCATTCTTCATTAGGAGAGTTAGAAGAAGTTGCACGCTTTACTTTTGAAGCATATACCGATGATTGGCGTTCTTTTGATGGACTAGCTGCAACAGAGAGAATGCCTTCAAGCGCTAACCACAAAGACCACTTCAAAGAAAGGTATAGTGCAAACCAACAGCGCTGGTTACGTACGCTTCTTCCAGAAATTGAAGAAGTCTCTAAACAATTACATTGGAAATACGTCAATGTCATTGGACAAGCTGAATACTTACCAGATTTAGAAAATGATTTAAAAATAAAAATTAAAAATGTTTTAAGAAAAACATTTTCTAGTAAAGAACAAAATGACTTAATTTTGAAAGAAGTCATAGCAGTGTAAAAATTAATTTGGGTGAAAAATTGCAATTTAAAAATCACTATGCTAATATAAATTTATCTAGAGTAAGCGCTCTAGTAGCTCGACCAGACAGAATGAAATAAAGCAATAATACTTAGGCCTTTTTTAAAGTGCCCTTTGCGTTATTTTTTGCTTATTGAAGCTCATTTTCTAACAATTACTAATGACTTCTTGGAGTAAAATTTAGTTGAATACTTATACTATAAAACGATAAAACCGTCTTTAGTATAGACGTTCATATCTTTATCTCATTTTTTGTTAGGTTTAGTGTAAATTAACATTGTGCAAGGCACGAAATTTAGGAGGCAATATTATTATGCAAAACGGTAAAGTAAAATGGTTTAACGCTGAAAAAGGTTTCGGTTTCATCGAAGTTGAAGGTGGAGACGATGTATTCGTACACTTCTCAGCAATTCAATCTGAAGGTTTCAAATCTTTAGAAGAAGGTCAAGAAGTTTCTTTCGAAATCGTTGAAGGTAACCGTGGACCTCAAGCTGCTAACGTAACTAAGATCTAATAACAAATATAATG
>SKOL01000719.1 GCA_007120055.1 Anaerobacillus sp. | reverse complement strand
GTGGTTTTTTGGAAACTTCAACTGATCGAATGCTAAACCGTATCAAGTCTGTCTACCTCTACATTAAGCAAAGGGGGACTGTCTCGACGAATGAATTAGTTGAAGAATTTGGAATTACCCCGAGAACAATTCAGCGCGACTTAAACGTACTAGAGTACAATAATCTTGTAAAAAGTCCTAGTCGTGGAAAATGGACAACAACGAGTAAAAAAACAAAAGTTTCCTAATGTAAGAAAAAAAATTAAGTTAAGATAGAGAAATATACAATGACCCTCCCCCAACTACCCGGTTGGGGACTTTTATTTTTATGTGAATTTATAATTTAAAATTAAAAATTAAAATAACAATCCAATGAATTTCATAACTCATGATTCTCGCCACTAAGATCATATATAGTTACGTCAAAACCATCCTAAACTATATATTGCGTGATGTGGCTCATTTTTGGTGATTATGAGATTCACTAATCACATAAAAATTTACGGTTTTAAAATCAATTCGAATTTGAAAATGTGCGCCGAAGCGAAACTTACAGTAATTTTAAATTTTTAATTTTTAATTTTAAATTAATTAACCAATAAATCAACTTCCTCATCGGTTAGTTCACGGTATTCACCTAGTTCAAGTGTTGGATCAAGTTTTAACGGACCAATTGACAAACGTTTTAAGTAAATCACTTTCTTGTCCACAGCAAGAAACATTCGCTTTACTTGATGAAACTTTCCTTCTGTAATCGTTAATTCTATTTCTGATACTGGCCCTGACGATTTTATGACTAGTTCTGCTGGCTTTGTTTCATATCCATCATCAAGAGTGACACCGTTTTTAAATTTTATAATATCATCGTTTGTCACTTCACCTTGAATACGTGCAAAATACGTTTTAGGAACATGCTTCTTCGGCGAGAGTAACTCATGAGCAAGCTTACCATTATTAGTAAGTAATACAAACCCTTCGGTATCTTTATCTAGTCTTCCTACAGGGAATGGCTCAAAATGTAAATCTTCTAATTGTAATAAATCAACTACTGTCTCATCACGCTTGTCCTCAGTCGCTGAGATAACTCCTTGAGGTTTATTCATCATTAAGTAAATAAACTGTTTATACTCCACTTCTTCTCCGTTAACAAGTACAACATCACTATTTACTTCAATATGTAGTTTTGCATCTTTCACTACAGTTTCATTAACTCGAACAGTACCACTTTTTAAAAGCTTTTTTACTTCTTTACGACTACCAAAACCCATATTCGCTAAAAATTTATCTAACCTCATGTTTACTTCCTCCTAAATCTCACACCATAAAAAATTTGCCGTTTATAGTATACCTTATAATACGACCATACAAAACCATCATGACGATAAACGTCACCAAAGCTACTGACCTCAATTACATCATGAGATACATCTCAGAATTTACTTCGTGCGGCTTTGCGACGAGTAACCGCAGGAGCATCTCTTTCTAATATGGAAAAGTCGAATGATTTCCTTCACTTCGCTTTGACCTTCTTGCGAATCTCAGAGGCTCGTTCACGAAATCATTCGCCTTTTTCCATACAAAACCCTCATGACCGCAACAGTCACCATCTAATATGGGAAAAGGCGGGTGCTTTCCCTCTCTTCACCTTGACCTTCTGACGAATCTCAGACGTTCGTTCGTGAAAGCACCCGCCTTTTTTTCATACAAAAAGGTTGCAACCTAATGAACTACAACCTTTCATAACCAAATTAAGCTGTTTCGTCAGAACTAAACATGTAATGTCTCGTTCTAATATTGACGTTTAAAACAAGTCCTATCGCTATCATATTCGTAAGCAAAGCACTTCCACCGTAACTTATAAACGGTAAAGCTAATCCAGTAATTGGCATAAGTCCAATCGTCATTCCGATATTTTGAAAAATTTGAAAGACGAGAAGTCCAATGACACCAGCAACTAAATAACTTCCATATATATTGTTGCAGCTAAATGCGATAATAATCATTCGATAAAAAAGTAAGAAATAAATAACAATCAAGATTGTTGCTCCTAAAAAACCAAACTCTTCACCAATGACTGTAAAAATAAAATCTGTATGAATTTCAGGAACAGCCCCACTTTTCGATAAAACTCCATCGGCAAAGCCTTTTCCGTAAAGCTGACCTGAACCAATTCCTTGCATCGCATTTAATAGTTGATAACCCATTCCACCTGGATCGCTTTCAGGATCTATCCAACCATATATTCTCGATAACTGGTGTGGCCTAATAATATTATTTGTAAAAAACTCATAATAATTGTTGTGTAGCCATACTAAAGTTCCTAAAAAGAACGTTATTACCGTTCCTAAAGCAGCAAAAATTTTCCACGAAACTCCTGCCATTAAAAGCATTGTACCCATTATACTTGCAATAACTAGGGCGGTCCCTAAATCTGGTTGTACTAAGATTAATGCAAAAGGAGGTAACCCAACTGCTAACACTTTCGCAACGACAACCAAGTCTTCTTTTAACGTACGATCACGGTGATCTTTCGTAATAAGAAATAATAAGTGAGCAAGTGCTAAAACGAGAAAGATTTTAACAAACTCGGATGGTTGGAACAAGTTATTACCAATACCTAACCAACGTTGAGAGCCGTTTCTTTCCACTCCAAAAAAATGAACACCAAATAATAACAACAATCCGACGACGTATAGTGGGATTGTGAAATTTTTAAACAGATCATAATCTATTAACATGGCCGCTACCATTAAAAAAGTTCCGATTAAAAACCAAATCACTTGTCGTTTCACAAAAAACGATGGGTCTATATTATATTGACCTGCCATGGCAGCACTATATATCGAAAGTAAAGAAATGCACATTAATAAAAACAATAAAAAAAGTAACGTATAATCTAACTGTTGAAAATAAGTTTTACGTTCGTGCATGGCACTAAGTCCTCCATCAATGATTAAATTCCTTACTTATGTTATCATAGCGCAATTATTTAAACAAAGGAATTTTTAACTAGAAAAGCGGAGGTGACTTGGTAGGTCCGATAAAAACTGGAACCCTCCATCTAACAGGCGCTCTTTTGCCTTTTAGATGGAGGGTGAAGTTTTCGAGGACCTAGGCGCCGGAGCTAGACAGAGAAAGGCGGAGGCGCCTTGATTACGAGCGACAGACATTGGAGGGCCTTTGACAGAAGCCGCTTTTTGGCTTCCGAAAAGGACCGAAATGTCCCGAGCTCGTAGGCGCCGGAGCTAGACAGAGAAAGGCGGAGGTG
>SKOL01000109.1 GCA_007120055.1 Anaerobacillus sp. | reverse complement strand
TTTTAGGAGAATGAACAGTTACTTCTGTTTCGTCACCTTCAACGATTTTGGTAACCTTAACTGATGCGACACCGCCAATGTCTGTATATTCGAAGTTTTGTCCTGAATAGAAATTACCTAATGAATAAAAAACAACGGTTTTCTTTCCATTTTCTCCTTCAATCATTTCAATAGGTTGCAATACATGGGGGTGGTGTCCAAAAATGATATCAACACCTGCATCAGCTAATGTTAATGCTAATTGTCGCTGTTCCTTATTAGGCTCTCGTATATACTCTGCTCCCCAATGCATATGAACGACAACTATGTCGACTTTTTCACGAAGTCTTTGGACATCATTAACTATTCGTTCAGGTTCAATTAAAGCGACAACATCTTCATGACCTTTTGGAATTGGTATGCCGTTTGTTCCATATGTATAAGCTAATATCCCCATGGTTATATCTCCTATTTTTACAATTCGATCAGTTTTCCGATCCTCTGTATCTCGATATTTACCTACATACGGCATTCCAATCTCATCGTAAAAGTTGATGGCATTTTCTATTGCCCTAACTCCCCTATCAAGAGTATGGTTGTTTGCACCAATAACCATATCTACACCTAAACTTTGTAAGTCAGTAACAATTTCTTGCGGACTATTAAAAGAAGGGTATGTAGATAAACCAATTTCAACCCCACCTGGAATTGATTCCATGTTTGCCATTAAGAAATCTGGAGCTTTTAAAAGGTCGCTAACTTCTTCTAGCATTGGTAAAAAGTCATACTTGCCTTCACCAACCTTCGCATGTTCATAAACACGCTCATGAAGTAGCACATCCCCTATAGCACCAATTTCTATCGTCGCTTCCCTATATATTACTTTCTCTGCCTTTTCTTCTTGTTTACGAATTTCTGATACATCTTCAACGCTTTTTTCATCTAAAGACCTTTGTTCTAATTGCTGACACCCACCAACTACTAGCACAATAACTATTAAAAATATACATTGTAAAAATCTCAAAGTATCACTCCTAAAATCAACTTCTAATTAACTACAATAACATGTTATATAAAATTCGAATACATACTCTAATGAATTTCATAATTTGATATTATCTCCATTAAGTATATATGCAGTTAAGTTAATTCGCTCCAACTACATAAAGTTTTGATATGGCTCAATTTAGGTAATTTTGAAATTACACACAAGTATTTTCTGTAAAAATTACAATTCCTTTAATGAATATCTTTTCCGCCACTCTCATACATCATTAAAAATAGCATTTATTAAAAGCTAAGGGGGCAACAATTTGAGTGAAGCAAGATTTGAAAAAATAGAAAAACGAATTAAAAAATTAGAGACCGATCGCGAATATACGATTAACCATATAAACGAACTGCATATAATGATTGAAAAAATAAAACAAACCCAAACGACACAAAGCATTCCAGATCAGCAACCTATTCCAATGCAAGGGACGAAAGTTGAATATTTAACAGTCGCTAATGAACAAATGTTCAATCAAATCCAACGCCTACGGCAATATATCGAAGAATGTCTTGATGGAAAAAAACAGTTAGATGAAAAAGGCTATTTGAGGGCTTTAAGTGGTGAGGAATGATGCGACAAGCCAACTACCCACTAACCAACTTTTACACACAAAAGACTAGGTATACGACAACCTAGTCTTTTTTAACATATACGAAATATTTAACTCGTTTTTCGCTCATCTTTTAACACTAATTCTTCCTCTTTATATATACAACCACTTAATTGTCCCGGTCTTCGCTCAACTAATGTGTGGTCACATGTTTTACACTCATCGGTTGCAAACGGACATCTTGGTTCAAAACGGCAACCAGGTGGCAAATTAATTTGATCGGCCACTTCTTCGTCGACATCAATACGTTTGCGGTCGTAATCAGGATCAGGAACTGGTACTGCTGATAGTAGAGCTTTCGTATAAGGGTGTTGTGGATAATGCACAACATCTTCGACAGGTCCTATTTCAACGATCTTTCCTAAATACATGACGGCAATTCGATCACATAAATATTTAATCGTCGATAAATCATGGGATACGTAAAGCATGCTTAATCCCATTTCTTTACGTAAACGACGTAATAAATTTAAAATACCAGCACGAATCGATACGTCAAGCATTGATACCGGTTCATCTGCAACGAGAAACTTCGGCTCAAGAACAATACCACGCGCTATAGCAACACGTTGTCGTTGCCCCCCACTAAGCTCATGTGGGTAGCGGTACATGTACTCTTCAGCAGGTTTTAGTTCTGCTGTATTTAATGCATGGAACACTTTTTGTTCGATTTCAGCTTTATCCTTAATCCCAATAATCTTCAACGGCTCGGCAATCGTTTCAAAGATCGTAAATCTTGGATTTAATGTTTCATAAGGATCTTGGAAAATCATTTGCACGTCTTTACGAAACTGCTTTTCTTCTTTTTTCTTAATGTTAATAAAGTCTTTTCCTTCAAACTTAATGACTCCATCTGTAACATCTTGTAAACGAACTAATATTTCTCCTGTTGTTGTTTTCCCCGATCCACTTTCACCAGCCAGTCCGAGAATTTCCCCTTTACCAATTTTAAAGGAAATATCATCGATCGCTTTTACCGACAGCTTCTTTTTATTAAAAATATCGCGTAAGCCACTACCGACTGGATAGTGTTTCTTTAAATTTTTCACTTCGATTAATGGAGTTTTTTCACTCATGCTGATCCCTCCATCCCTTGCTTGGCTATACGTTCAGCAACCATATCCCATGTTTCTCGCTTTTTCGTTTCTTCGCGGAAACGTTCAACCTCTTCAGTATAATGGCACGCAACAAAATGATCTTCGCTTACTTCCTTTAACTCTGGATCTTCCGATAAACAGCGGTCAGTTGCAAACGGACAACGCTCTTGAAAACGGCATCCAGGTTGAGGGTGGAGCAAATTTGGTGGAGATCCTGGAATCGAAATTAATTCTTCGCCAATATCCATAATACTCGGAAACGCATTTTGTAATCCTAACGTATATGGGTGGTGTGGGTTTCTGAAAAAATTCCTCGTACTTGCTTTTTCCATCATCTTACCACCGTACATAACGATGATCGTATTACACGTCTCCGATACAACAGATATATCGTGAGTAATAAAAATCATCGAACTATTAATCTCTTGCTGAATTTGAATAATTTGATTTAAAATTCGATCTTGAACCACTACGTCTAAAGCGGTTGTCGGTTCATCAGCAATTACAAGCGAAG
>SKOL01000039.1 GCA_007120055.1 Anaerobacillus sp. | reverse complement strand
CGCTTGAGATTTTACAAATCCCTGCGTTAGCTTGCAAAGCTTGTGGAACTTATTTAACCGATGAGATGAATCATGAAATAGATATCGCTCTATACGCGCGTGAATTACCCAAGGATCAAACACAAATTTCCTATCAACAGCTAATTGAAGCCCCCTACAAAAATATATTTTCAACAGAGTAAGCTTAAAAAAATCTCTGCTTGAAGTAGAAAATGATTGGCTTCAAAACGGACACTCATTCATTGCCTAGAGGTAGTGTCAAAACTCTAGGAAAAAAAGCATGAATGATCTTTTCCTCAAGCATCTTTTTAACATTTACACCATCATAATGTTATAATAGAAAGAAAATCGAAAGCGAGGATGTTATTATGTCCGAACAAGCGAAACTACCCGCCAAAACATGTGAAATTGAAAGGTTAGTAACTTCACCAACGGATATCACGAAAATACTCGATGGAAAAAAAACAGCCGTCAGA
Source organism: Anaerobacillus sp. (assembly GCA_007120055.1). The sequence continues at coordinate 2,779 of SKOL01000039.1, read as the reverse complement.
AGAAATGGGAGATATGCAGACCTTGGTGAAATTCTAGTTTTAGAAGGAACGTCATTTAGAGTGGACAATGTTTATCGACAAACACTTGGTGACTTAACAGATGAAATGGCCAAGGATGAAGGCTACGAAACCCTAGAAGAATACAAAAACGCCATTCTTTCAATGCATAAAGGAATGCCATGGTTACCCCATATGAGAGTTTGGGTTCATGAGTTTAGCCGTGTAGAAAAATGATTAAAACCCTCCACAAAACCGTGGAGGGCTTTTCTTTATACTGCAGAATACAAAGTTTTAGATTGGATAACTAAAGAAACTGCTTCTGCTTCCTCAATTGTTAATGGAACTAATGGCAAACGGACCGAACCAACATTTATGCCTGTCATTTCTAAAGCTGCTTTAACCGCTGTTGGATTAGGTGCAATAAACAAAGTCTTCATGATTGGTAATAATTCACGATGAAGAGAAGCCGCATATTGCGGGTTACCATTTTGATAGGTTGAAATCATTCTTTTCATTTCGTTACCGATGATATGGGAAGACACCGAAACAACTCCGTGTCCACCGATCGCTAAAATCGGTAATGTTAAACTATCATCACCACTATATAATAAGAAGTCTTCTGGCGTATTGTGTATAATATTTGCCATCGCTTCTAAATCTCCACTAGCTTCTTTGACACTAACAATGTTGTCAATTTGAGCAAGGCGAATAATCGTATCTTCATTCATGTTAACGGCACTTCGACCAGGGATATTGTAGAGCATCACTGGTAAATCTGTACTCTCAGCAATTGCTTTGAAATGTTGGTACATACCTTCCTGGTTTGGTTTGTTATAGTAAGGAGTTACTAACATTACTCCATCAACACCAGCAGATTTGGCAATCTCAGTTAATTCAATTGATGCTCGCGTGCTATTCGTTCCAGTGCCTGCGATCACAGGAATACGTCCGTCGACAACCTCTACAACGAATTTAAATAAATCAGCTTTTTCGTTTGTAGTTAAGGTCGGAGATTCACCTGTTGTACCCGCCACCACGAGTCCGTCTGTACCGTTTGCAATTAAATAATTTACTAATGATCTTGTCGCCTGAAAATCAATGTTTCCTTGTTCATCAAATGGAGTTACCATTGCCGTTACTAATTGTCCAAAATTCATTATAGAACACCTCTATTCAACAGATTTTGTTCGCCACGAAAGGCGAGTTCAAGTTCTTGAATAGAGCTAAATCGCAGGATTAACCGTTTTAGAAAACTAAAAAGCAACAACGAAGGGATCGTTGTTGCTAAGAATGTTTGTCATTGACGGTCATTCTAGCGTGAGATAGCCCTCCATATAGTACAAAAACTATACGACAGTTCTGCATTTATTAAATACAGACCCAACAACAAGCTCATGAGTTACTTGTTGCTTCGGCAATAGCCCCTTTCCAAACCTCTCAGCGGATCTCATTCTCCTCAAAATTTGTACTAATGGTTATTGCGCCTCTAAACTCACTTCAAATAATATTGAAGTAAATAAAATATGAACTTTCGTCAACCTTAACAAAATATCTTAACCATTTCAATAGTTTCAACAAAAAAAACGGAATTATAACAAATTAAAAAAATTCAGTTTATAAATACTGTCGGCAACTATTTAATATATCGTTCTCGTTTATGAAAAGAAATAGTAAATATTACTATTTCTTTTGGAGGAATATCTCTAAAAATGTCGAATTTTTTAGTTATAAAATAAATTACAAGAAAGGTGAACAACATGCGTTTAATTACGTTAGATAAATGTGAGCCGGGGATTAAATTAGGAAAAACTATTTTTAATGAAAATGGGAATGTTTTATTAGCAGAAGGAACTGAACTATCCAGTGGTTTACTACAAAAATTAAAAAAATACAATATTTTTACACTATATATAGAAGATGATGAGTCTGAAGGAATAGAAATCGTCGAATCCATCCCCCTAGAGTTGCGTACGGAAGCAGTAAATGTCATTACAGAAGGTTTAAATGATATTGCTAGCTTATCTTCTAGCAGTTCCAAAATTCGAGGAATGGTGAAAACGGAACGAGCGATAAGAAGTTTCCAAAAAATTTTTAAAGATATTATTGGCTGTTTATCTGAAAATAAAACTGTACTAAATTTATTAGCGACAACAAAGGTCCATGACAACTATTTGTACATGCACAGTGTTAACGTAACCATTTATTCATGTCAGTTAGCCATTGCTAATGGACTCCCATTAAAAAAAATCGAAGAGATCGGCTTAGGTGCCGTATTACATGATATAGGTAAACTTTATATTCCACCAGAAATTTTAAATAAACCTGGGAAATTAACCAAAGAAGAATTTGAACTCGTGAAAGCCCACACAGAATTAGGCTTTGATATTCTTCGAAAAGTACATGAAATCCCTCTAACTGTTTCTCATTGCGCCTTCCAACATCATGAAAAGCTTGATGGAACAGGATACCCTAGAGGCTTAAAAGCAGATGAAATTCACAAATACGCAAAAATTATAGCTGTTGCAGATGTATTTGATGCAGTTACAAGCCACAGAGTTTACCGTCCGGCAATGTTACCACATAAAGCCATTGAATTACTTTATGCAGGGAATGGCACCCATTTTGAAAGTAAACAAGTGCATTTATTTAAAGATTGTGTTGCTATTTATCCTCAAGGATTAACCGTGAAGTTAAATGACGGACGGACTGGGATTGTGTCACGGTATAACTTTAAAGCCGTCGGTCGACCGATAATCAGAATTGTTAAAGATGTAAACGG
>SKOL01000099.1 GCA_007120055.1 Anaerobacillus sp. | reverse complement strand
TAATTATAACCAATTGAACAACTGCCAACTGGTTAAGTTTCAATTAAGTTCTAATCGGGGTATACTAATAGGAACTCTATGATACTAGGTGGTAGAATGTTTGAGATCTTAAAATTTAGTTTACAAGACTTTAAAGTTTCTTATAAAAAATTTCTTTCTTTTGCACTACTATATATGCTTTTGACGAGCTTTCTTTTTGTTCCACTTATTTCGTTTCTTTTTAATCGGATGTTAAGGATCTTAGGGACGGGATCGCTTTTAAATGCAGAAGTATATACGATTGCGCTTAGCCCAATGGGGATGTTTACGTTAATATCAATTAGCTTTCTCGCTGTGGTCGTTTTATTGATCGAATTTGGAGTAATGATTTTAATTGCAGCACAAAGGTATTTATCGAAAACTATTTTCGTGTCTGATGCTTTTGTGACAACTTTGAGGAAATTACCGCGGTTAGTTGGATTTGGATTTTTTCAAGTAATTCTTCTAACAATACTTTTTATCCCATTTATTGAGTTTGCTGCGTTCCCTGCTTTGTTAGATTTTAATCTTCCTATTTTTTTAACAAATGTAGTTTATGAAGCGTCGTATTTCTCGATTTTTCAATTTTTAGCGATCCTTTTAATAGCACTTTTCGTTTTAATAAGATGCATCTTTACGCTTCATTATATTTTTATAGAAGAGCATACGATTATAGAAGCAATGAAATGTAGTTGGAATCTTACAAAATACAATAAGTTGCAAATTATTTTTAACTTACTCCTTCTTAATTTAACGATTTTTGCCGTTAGTTTCTTGTTGGTGACTTTACTTTCTTATATTCCTACAGTCGCCGAAACAGCGTTATTCGGAAATATCATCAAAGATTACCTGATTACATTTTCTAGTTATATGATGATTTTGTTTTCGCTTCTTTTAATACCGATCAACATCATTATCATCACGAGGTTATTTTTCGAGTTCAAAAAAAATCAAGGTGATGTCGTATATAATAAGTTAACAATTTTCAGTAATCACAGATTGATGACATTTGAAAACGGGATTGTTCGTTTTTTTACAAGGAGAAAATATACGCTGGCTTCGGTTGTATTTGTTTTTATTACGGGAATGTTTTTCATTAACGACACGTTAAATGATAATATCGTTTATTTACAATGGAATGTCCAAGTGGCAGCTCATCGCGGTGATGCCTATAATGCACCGGAAAATTCGATAAGTAGTATTAAGTCAGCGATTGAAAAAGGCGTAGATGCCGTCGAATTCGATGTGATGCTCTCAAAAGATGACGTCGTCATTTTACATCACGATGACACGCTTCAACGAGTCGCAGGTATTCCCGATCGCGTTCAAGATTTAACGTATGCCGAGTTGTCTAAAATTGATATCGGACGTATGTTTTCAGAAGAGTTTATCGGGGAGCGAATTCCAACCTTAGATGAGGTGTTTGAAGAGTTTAAAGAAGAGAATGTTACCTTTATTGTCGATTTAAAGCCAACTGATTCTACTGGGAATCTTGCGAGGGAAGTCGTTCGAATTATCGAAAAATACGAAATGGAAGACAAAGCTTACGTTCAAGCGTTCGACTATCCGTCATTGCAAGTCGTACGAAGCCTTAATAGCGATATAAAAATTGGGCAAATTTTATATTTGTCTGCTGGCAATTTAGCTGATTTAGATGTTGATTTTTATACAATTCGTCAAACGATGCTAACTGAACGTTTTATTAACAATGCCCGAGCTCAAAACCGCGAAGTTTGGGTCTGGACGGTCAATATCGAAAGGAACATGCGAGAAGTTTTGAAGTACGATATCGACGGAATCATCACCGGCTATCCCGAAAGAGCACTAAATGTGCTGGGTATTGGTTTTGGTCGGGAGTAAGGTAACAGGTAATGTCATGAATTAGGGAAATATGCACGGAACTTGGTTGAATAAGCACGAAGTAAGAGGAGATACGCACGAAAAATTGAAAATACGCACGAAACTACAGGCAATACGCACCATAAATAAAATTTACTCCGAAAACGAATTTAACAAAGGTGAAATAACGACTTCACGGTTGTAATTTTGACAGAATATTTGGCGGCAAACCTAGTTTTTTCTAAATAACAGAATGTACCTGTATCTAATAGTATTTGTCATTGCTATAATTTTTTATAGACTATAATGAATTTCATAATTAATTATTACCGCCATTAAGTAACTATATGTAAATGCGCCAAGTCGCTCGCAACTACATATAGTTTGAATTGCTCAATTTAGGTAATTATGAAATTCATTTACAAATGTATTTTATAACTTTTCTGGAGGTAGTGGATATGTTCGAAGTTATCTTTCAGTTAGAAGGTCCGCTGTTATCTTTGTTGCGTCTTTTAATGGCTTAGAGATATTATTGAAATAGTGATCATGTTAAGGAGATAATGTCCTATATTGTATGGGGTGTTATCTTCTTTTTTTATTACGGAGTTTTTTATGGTTTTCATTTACTGGCCATAACTTTATGAAACAGGGGAGGGATTGTCCCCAAAAAGATCGCTGTCACAATTTATTCAAGGAAAGGTAACAGAGTTGTCACTATTTGCTCAGTTATTCACAAATAAATGTAATATAATAAAAGTAAGTTAGATAGCGCTAACTAACACAAACTAACTAAACAATAAACTATTAAATTAGTGAATTTCATAATTCAATTTTTTCACCATTAAGTACTATATGTAGTTGCGTTAAAACGCTCGCAACTACATACAGATTAATAGGGCTCAATTTAGGTAATTATGAAATTCGCTCTTTAGTAAAAATAAAAACTAGGAGTGATGGACTTATGTTTATGAATTTTTTAAGAAATAACGTATATGCTGCAGGTATTTTAACATTTTTAAGAATATATTTAGGCTGGCAATGGTTAACAGCAGGATGGGGTAAAGTAACAGGTGATCCGTTTAATGCATCTGGGTACTTGAACGGTGTCGTCAATAACGAGTCAGTAATGGAAGGCTATCCACGATATCATGCATTTATTGAGCACTTTGCGCTACCAAATGCAGAAGTTTTTAGCTTTATGGTAGCATGGGGAGAGGTACTTGTAGGACTTGGTTTAATATTAGGAGTATTAACAACAGCAGCAACGTTCTTCGGTGTAGTGATGAACTTCTCATTCATGTTCGCAGGAACTGTTTCATCAAACCCTTGGATGTTATTAATCTCAATGTTTATTTTAGCAGCAGGATATAACGCAGGAAAATTCGGTGGTGACCGTTGG
>SKOL01000336.1 GCA_007120055.1 Anaerobacillus sp. | reverse complement strand
GATTACCGGACTTTTTGAACATCCTCTTAAAGTACATTTACATGAAGGAGATAGATAATGAAATCTACTGTAAAAAACGTTGACCGTTTACCACCCTTTTTTATTAGTTCAATTCCTAAAAGTGGTACCCACTTATTGAGACAAATCATTTTCGGTATGCCACATATAAAACATAAAAATACAGATTTAGTCCTTTATGAGGGGAGAATAGAACATCACAAAGATCATTTTAATAAGTTAAGGCAGCTAAAACCGAACGAGTTTTTAGTCGGGCATATTTATTATTCTCAAAAATGGGCAAATATGCTTCAAAGATTAGGAATGAAACATATATTTATCAGTCGTGACTTACGTGATGTGATCGTTTCTTTACATTATTATATCTTGGCACATCTTCCTAATCACCCGCTGTATGGATATTTCAAAAGAGCATCAACAACTCGTAAGGAACGCTATATGGCGCTTATTAAAGGGATGGATGAATATAATTATCCTAATATTAATCAATATTTTAACGAGTTTAAAGGATGGTTGGAGGATCCTGATACATTAACCGTAACTTATGAGGAGCTAATGATATCACAAAATTCTAGAAGAAATGCGATAAGTAAAATAGCAAATTATCTATGGAAAGATCTCCAACCATCTACTCCAATAGCAAATACGATTAAAGAAATGGAAAGAAGTATAAATCCAGGCAAATCCCCAACATTTCGTAAAGGTCAGATCGGGAATTGGAGAGAGGAGTTTGATGAAGATATTAAACAGGCTTTTAAACATGTAGCGGGGGATATACTAATACAACAAGGTTATGAAAAAGATGATAGATGGTAAATGAATTGTGTGAGGTTGGGACAAAACAAAGGGTGTCACCCACCAACAGTGACAATATACAGATGATATCCGAGTGGATAAATCTATATATTGTGAATTTTGTTGGTGTCTGACACCTTTTGTCCCCCCTCAATTTTCCATTTTTCACTATATTTATAAATGTTATGGTGTTTGTCCAGACATTAATCAAAAAAAAGAATAGAATATACTATCTTCCAAAAGTAAGGGGGAACCAATTCAATGTCTATTTTATCAACAGGGCCTATTGAAAACAATCCTGTTGGTGGGATTAGGCCCACCAAGCAGATAGCTGTTAAAATTGTTAACCGAGATCCCGTCAATTCTTCTAATATATTAATCCAAGGATATGTATTAAATGGTTCACGGAATTTGTATGTTAGTGAATTATTCGCAATTGGCTCTAATCAAGTGATTACTAGGACTTATTTTGCTGACTTAAATGCTTTTGCGTTCGATTTTACAACAGGTGGAAGTGCAGCAAATGAAACTGACATTTCAATATGGGGGAAAAATGCTGTTGGTCAACTGGTAACGGTCCATCGCCTTGTATCGTCTGAATCTTTAAGAGCATGAGTGAATAAGAAGAGTGTGTATTTTTCACTATTTAACTTTAAAGAAAAGGAGAATCATTAAATGAGCATTTTATCAACCGGACCAATTGAAAACAATCCTGTTAGCGGGATAAGGCCTAGCACGCAGGTTACCGTAAAAATAGATAATAAAAGTTCTGTTAATTCTTCTACTGTAACTATTCAGGGTTTTGCATTAGATGGTTCTAGAACTTTATACGTACTTGAACTGTTTTCAGTAGCTCCAAACCAGGTAGTTACTAAAACTTATTTTGCAAACATTAATGCACTTGAGTTTGTCTTTATTACAGGAGGTGATGCAGAAGCTGACACTGATATATCCGTGTGGGGTAAAAATGCCGCAGGACAGTTGGTGACGGCCCATCGTCTTGTATCTTCTGAACTTTTAGGAGAAGGAGATGGTGCTTTTATATGGGGAGAAGAAACGATCATATGGGCTGATTCTGGTGCGCCCGGTCCAGGAGATGGAACGCCTTCAGATCCGTTTAACTCCTTGCAGGCCGCCATTGACGCTGCAACCAACAATCCGTTAGCTACCACCTTTGGTATGAGAGCCCGTTTGATCATTCTTATCGCAGCAAACTCAGTGTTTAACGAGGATATTGTTATTCCACCTGCTAGACATGTACAACTGTTAGGTTTAGGACCATGGGTACTCGGCAACGCAGATCTCGCTAATTTTGGATCATCCATTCCTAGAAATATCACGATTCAAACAAGTAATGCTGAAGAAAACATCTACCAATCTCAGGGGCCTGAATTTATTGCACGCCCGGTAACGGTGATTGGGACGTTTGATAACGGGACATCTGTGAGCGCCCATACCAATTATACGAACGGGGCGATCATTAGCGGGGATATAAGCTTCCAAAACCTCGATCCAATTGATCCTTTTACAACAATTGAATTTCAGCTTCTAAACGCGAGAGTTGTTGGAAGTATTATTCCAGATCCAGTAGATCCACATCAAGGTACGATTAACACCTATATCTTCAACAGTCGAATTAATAATTTGACCAAACCTGGCTTAAGGATACAGCGTATGGTCGATACTCGAGTAGATGGAACAATAAATGTAGCTGTATATTCAAATGTGACGAATACCTGGTTTCGTGGAGATGTGACGATCACTACCACATTAGTGGAAGTACCTCCAATAGGTATTTTTAGCAGCCAGTTCGACACGATTACGTGGACTGGACCTCTCATATTGGATACTGCGTCTAACTTCTACTTTGTCAATAGTGTTTCAACATTAGTCGGAACCAAAACAGTTTTGTTTAGTCTTGCATAATTGTATAAACCACTCTAAATATAGCTGTACGAAATCCTGCGGGCAATCCCTGAGCACTAATCATTACTCCTAGAGCTGAGGGGACAAGGGCTGTTTCAGCACACCTTGTTATCACACGGCTCCAATAGACTAGGAAACTAGAATGATATACTCTATACCAAATTGAATGATTTTTGAAAGCTACAGTCTAGATGCCAGATGGACGTTAAGAGAACGAAATTCCTTGACACCGTAAGGGGGTATCCAACGCATTGTATACCCCCTTAACTTATGTACAAATGAAAGGCAAAAAAGCGATAATTCAATTATTGCACACGGTTAAATTTAAAAAAACATATAATATTTTGTGATATTGTAAATTGCTAAATTATTGATAAAGGAGTGATACTTTGTCCATCAACCTATGTGACATTCTTAGTGTAACTTGCTTTTTAACGGATGAAGACGGCGTTCCTTTAAATCCATTATTGCCAGGATCGATTGTCTGCCAGGAAATCCCCCAGTCGGACGGGCGGAAAAACGTCAATACTAGTTTGCCAAACGGAGACCCAATTACACTGCAAAAGGTGAAATTTCGTAAAAAAGGTTTTGTCGTTATTAAAATAGTCGGACCAGAAACTTTTTGCCTAAGTGATCCTTTTCCATTTAATTTTATTGAAACTGTTATACTTTGTGCACCGGATGGAACTGACTTAAAATGTGATGTAACCAACTTTGAATGTGATGCAATTTTGAACTGCAAAGACGGGTTAGTTACATCTGTGGACTTATTTTTTGATATATGCCAAAGTATTGAAATGAACAGAGGCGTTATAATCGCAATTGACGGAAGTTTTTGTAACCCGCGTTCAGAAGCAGTTCCAGTCAGGAGCAAAATGACTCTTCCAAATGATTTTTCTGCTATCTTCCCAGCTAATAGTAGCCAGGAAATAATAGAGGATAAGGAACAAGATGTAGAAGTTCTAGACGATTATTCCGTTCCAAGACTCTTTCATTCTCAGCAAGAACTAGCTTGTCTATCCGTTGAAAAGGTATATGATTGGATTGTTCGTCAAAGCTCATTTCAATTGAATTTAAATATTAATGACTTAACGATAAAATGTGATGTACCGCCGTGCGCTGCCCATTTATTTGTGCATGCTGCCTATGTATGTGAAGCAGATCTTCAAGGGCAAGTGCTTTGTGGAGACATACCTGTCGCCGGAGCAGAAGTTTTTTACAGCGCAGAACCAGACATCATCACATTCTCACCTAATCCTTCCTTAACAGATCCAAATGGACACTTTGATACAATCGTAACTATTTCTCCTGGTACACCGCCAACACCTGTTACGATTACAGCAGTCACCGAAGTTAGTGGCCTCACGTTATCAGACTCACTTGAAACGATTGTTGAATGTCCTGATGAGCCTTACATTATTGAATTATTTGCAGCGGACACGATAGAATGTGATGGTTTTGTAGCGGGACGAGTCATGCGCGGCGAAAGGGTCATTGAGGGAGCGGTTGTAATGTTAACCAGTGATCCCGATGTAGTAATATTTGCGCATAATCCAATTACGACAGGGTCTGACGGAAACTTTTTCTTAGGCGTAACGGTCGCTCCCGGAACTCCATCACAAATGATAACGATAACTGCAACAACAGATGTTGAAGGACAAATAATTTCTGAGACCGTTGATGTGAATGTGGAGTGTCCTCTCGATGCTTGTGAACTAACCTTGGAAGTTCCCGTTAATATCGATTGTGAAGCAGACATAACCGGCAACATTAGTTGTGGTGGAATTCCTGTAGACGGGGCGGAAATCTCATTTAGTAGTTTTCCAGATATTGCGACATTCAGCCCTGTTCCCGCCATATCTGATGTTAACGGTAATTTTTCAATCACTGTATCCATTCCGGAAAACACACCTTTCGAATCAGTACTCATTAGTGCTACAACAACTGTCAACGGCCAAACAGTGTTTGTCCATGTAGGTAGCCATGTGGAATGTCTTCCTGTTGAGTGTCCTTGCAAGTTTCGTATAGGAGTATCAGGAAACAGAGCCCCAGCAATAGTAAATATAACCGAGCAAGGTATCCCATTAACTTTAGCAGGGACGATTAATGTGACATCGGTCCAATGTTTCATTGCTGGACCAGGCTGCAATCCAGCTGTTGATAATTTTAATATTACCTTTGGATCTGACGGTACGACCATAAACTTCATTCAAGGTAGAAGGGTGCACATCTTTTGTACGGACAGTAATACAGCTAGAGTCCATGGAACGGCGATGGCATCTGGAAATCTTTTCAGCGGAGTATTTGAAGTATTAATTGAAGTAACAGTTTTACCAGCAAATGTTGGCACATGGACAATTTTTGCTCAGGATTTAATGGGAAATTCATTTGATACGAGCTTTACAGCTACAATGAACCCGATTACTTTTATTGGCCCTTGTGAGGAACCTATCTGAAAATATTGGATGTGGCACCTGTCACTGGAGAGATTCGTTGCACCATAATACCGCGATACGAATGTTCAACTAGATGAAATAGTTGTAAATAAGGATGAAAGCTCGCCCAATTTCTAATTAATTACAAGATATTGGGCTTTTTAATATTGGCGTCATAGAATTAAAAGCTAAGGAGACTTTATCAGAGAAAGGATTTAATTAGAAAATTTTTTGTTTGAACGTGGAGATTCCTCTGAGTTAGTGAGTTTGTCTATACTAATTTTTTGTAGAAACATAATGTAATAATATGACTCATTACAAGTCTCAGCTTATTGACAACTCTCATATTGAAGGTTTGTTGTAAGCAAATTTATTGATAAGTTGTTCCAGCAATTAACTGGATTGAATAAAAAGGATCAGTCGTTATGGTCATTTGTCTCTTAGGTAGTAGTGTAATATGAACGCTTCACAATTTTAATATAGGAGGTATCAAGGGAATGGCTATCTTATCAACCGGGCCAATAGAAAATAATCCTGTAGGTGGTGTTCGTCCCACTCAACAGGTGACAATTAAAATTGATAATCGAAATTCTGCTAATTTTTCAATCGTTTCCATACAGGGGTATGCATTAAATGGAACAAGATCGTTATATGTACAAGAACTTTTTAGTGTTGCTCCAAATCAAGTGATAACAAAGGATTACTTTGCTAATATAAATGGATTTGAGTTTATTTTTACAACAGAAGATATTATAGAAGACCAGACTCAAATTTCTGTTTGGGGAAAACGTTCAGATGGGCAATTGGTAACGGCTCATCGTCTAGTATCTTCTGAATTGCTAGAAACACCTGTAGAATCAGCGATTGATATGCCTTTTTTTGATGATTTTGAATCTTATCCATTAGGTGATGTAAGAGTCAATAATACTCCTTGGGCTGGTGCTGCTGATGGTTTTGGATTTGTGGAAAATATCGATAACTTATCTATACGTCCTAGTACACCTTCAGATATTTTCGGGAATCAATTGTTACAATTTGATAACCCATTTGCTCCATTTAGTCCTCCTTCTCAAACGATTGATCAAGTTAGTCGCTTGTTTAACAGTACAGATGTAGGAACAGATTTTGCAACGCCTATTACATTAAGCTTTGATATTCGAACAATTCAAACGGAGAGTCTGACTCCTGGAGACCATGCTGAAGTGGATATTGGACTCCCCCGTGCAGGTCGCTTTTTATTGACTACGGATGTAGGCGGCACTTTACATGCTGTATTATTACCTGGTGATTTTACATTACCTTTCTTTGTTTCAGCTCCCTTAATTTTTGGACAATGGTATCATATCGCCTACCAACTTGACATCTTAAATAATCGATACAACTTTATTGAGATTGACGGAGTTCGTTTTGATAATGCCGGACAGGGTTGGGAAGCTAGTGTAGGAAGATTTGCAGGTGAAATTCAGCATGTTTTAATAATTCAGGGTAGCGAACATGCAGATCAACAGGGTGTATATATTGATAATGTCTCTATAGAAGCGATAATAAGACCTTAAAATCAATGAATTGAACTTATCTGTATCCATCTTTTCCGCAGCCACATTCGATGTTGGTTATAGATCCAGTGGTACTGACGTGATGACTGAATAACGGTCACAGTCAGCCACTGGCATTTGTTTTAGTCACTGCGCTTCAAACGACAAAATAGGCAGCGGCTCCGCTCATTGCAACTAAGAAAGTATAAAAAATTTTTAATGCTGTCTAGCTTCAGGCGCCATCGCTTCGACCACTTCAGACCTGCCCGTAGCGGTCAAAAACCTGACCGCTACGGGCAGGTCTTCCACCGGTTTTCGCCGATAGGCGGGCGCATTGCGCTTTTCTTATTACTATTTCATCCCCCTTATCAACACTTCAATTACTTCTGGGCGACTAAATTCAGGCGGTGGCATTTCTCCATTCTTTAGCATTTCTCTTACTTTTGTACCAGATAAAATCAATCGATCTTCTTTTTCGTGTGGGCATGTTTTGGTTGAGGCCATGTTTTGGCATTTTAAACAGTAAAAGCTGTGTTCGAAAAATAGTGGGGTAATACCTAGCTCATCACTTGTAAAATGATCGAAAATACGCTGGGCATCATATGTTCCATAATAATTGCCAACACCTGCGTGATCCCTTCCGACAATAAAATGAGTACAGCCATAATTTTTGCGGACAAGTGCATGGAATAGCGCTTCTTTTGGGCCGGCATAACGCATTGCTGCAGGAAATACAGCTAGACAAACTCGTTCTTTAGGGTAATAGTTATTTAATAGAACTTCGTAGCTTTCCATGCGAACATCAGCTGGAATATCATCTGCTTTTGTCTCACCCACAAGCGGATTTAAAAATAAGCCATCAACCATTTCTAATGCTGTTTTTTGAATATATTCATGGGCACGATGAACAGGATTGCGTGTTTGAAATCCGACGATGGTTTTCCAACCTTTTTGTGTAAATATTTTTCTCGTTGTTTCAGGGTCATGAGTATATTGATGATATTTTATGTTATTCCAGCGTTTCACTAGTGTGATTGGTCCACCTACATACACATCTCCTCGTGAAAAAAGTTTTTTAATGCCTGGATGGGCCAAATCTTCTGTTTGGTAAATGCTTTTCGCTTCTAATTTTTTATTTGGTTTGTAGATTTCTTTAAGTTCAAGGATTCCGTACACTTTGCCATTGTAAGTTAGTCGTACTTTTTCACCGATAGTTAGCATTTTTGCTTTATTTTCGTCAGTGGGTAAAGTAATGGGAATGCTCCAAACAAGACCATTTTCAAGGCGCATTCTTTCTACAACAGTTTGATAATCCGTTTGGGTGAGAAAGCCTGTTAACGGGCTATAAGCGCCATTAGCGATCAATTGTAAGTCAGATAAGGCTATTTCATCTAACTCAATCACTTTGTTAATTTGAGAATAATCGTAGTGTTCGTTGATTCGATTGATGAGCGAACCACCATGAGGTTGATTTTTTGGCAATGTTTTCACTCCTTGTTATAAAGGATTAGCTGTTTAATAGTCTATGTTGATCAAGAAAAGAAAGTAATTTGGTAACAGACTCATTTACCGATAGCATAGAAGTGTCTAAGACCAAATCTGGGTTTGTTGGTTGTTCGTATTGTTGGCTTATCCCAGTGAATTGTTTGATTTCTCCTGTTCGTGCTTTTTTATATAAGCCTTTTGGATCTCGTTGTTCACAAACTTGGATCGGACAGTTAACGAATACTTCAAAAAACTCGTATTTTTCAAAAAGCTTTCTTGCTTGGTCGCGATCTTCTGAAAATGGTGAAATAACACTAACTGTAACGACTATACCTGCGTCAACAAACAGTTTGGCAACCTCAGCGATTCTCCTAATGTTTTCTTTTCTTTCTTCATCTGTAAATCCAAGATTGTTATTTAACCCATGACGAACATTATCACCATCTAATCCGAATGTTTTCACACCTCGCTTAAATAATTCTAATTCAAGGGCGTTAGCGATCGTAGATTTCCCTGACCCTGATAAGCCTGTAAACCAGATAACAAAACTTTTATGATTATTTGCTCTTTGTCGATCTCTTTTACTTAAGGATTGTTGATGCCATTTAATATTTTTATTTTCCATACATTCACCTCCTATAGGGTTCAATCAACCCCAGATAAAATATGCAAGTGTCACAGTTATGATCATACATATAAGACTTAAGGGAATTCCTACTTTTATATAATCTGTGAAGCGATATCCACCAGGGCCATAAACAATTAAGTTTGTTTGATAGCCGATAGGAGTGATAAAGCTGCAAGAAGCAGAAATTGCTGTTATCATTGCAAAAAACAATGGATCAACTCCTAGTTCAAGAGCTAATGAAAAACCAACCGGAAACATTAAAGTAGCTGCAGCAATATTGTTTATAATTTCAGTCAGCAGAGTAGTTGTAAAATAAAAGGCAATTGCAATGCCAAATAATCCTAAAATAGCGTAAGTTTGCGTGAAAAAATCACCAATCATTGTAGCGAGCCCTGTTTTCTCAAAGGCACTCCCTATCCCAATGGAAGAGCCCATTAAAATTAATACATTCCAATTGATTGCTTTTTTTGCTTCAGAAACGGTAATTGCTTTTGTTAAAAATAATGTGATTACACCTAGAAGTGCAGCGTGTAAAATCGAGAGTAATTGGAAGGATGCTGAAAGTATTACACCAAGTAAAACTATGATAATAAGCTTTGATTGAATAGGTTTATAATGTTGATTTAGTTCGACTGAAGAAATAAGATAAAAATCTTCCGAATTGGACCATGTTTTAATGAAATCTTTTCCTGTTAATAAAAGTAATTTATCCCCAGGTTTTAGGACGATGTTCCCGATACAAGAAGTGATTTTTTTGTTTTTTCTTTGTACTGCAACGATAGCTGCGTGATATTTAGAGCGAAAATGACTTTCTTTAATTTTTTTATCAAGTAATGGAGAAGTATGAGAAGTTACTACTTCTACAAACGTATTATTTTTAAAATAGTCAGTGATGTTTAAGTCGACATCGGTAGTTAGTCGTAAGCCTTTTGCTTTTACTAGCATAAGCATACATTTGGGATTACCTGAAAAGACGAGGCGATCCCCACGATGAAGGATTTGCGAATTCGGTGGTGCAGAAATCGATTCGCTACTACGGTTGATTTGAATAAGAAAAAGGTTCTTCAGTTCTCTAAGCTTTGCTTCTTTTATCGATTTACCGCTAATGACTGAATCGGCCGGGATAATACATTCAAAAATATATTGTTTGCTTAATTGCTCAAGTGGAGTTGCTACATTATAATTAGGTAAGATTTTTTGTCCTATAAATGTTATATACAATAGACCAATGATTGTAATAGGGATTCCGAAATAGACAAAATCATACATTGAAAAACCGCTCAAACCTTTTTGTTTTAATAACCCATCAATCACTAGGTTAGTACTTGTTCCAATAAGGGTAATGGTTCCTCCGAGGATAGCTGCATAGGATAATGGTATGAGCATCTTTGACGGTGCCCAATTTTGCTTCAGTGCCCAATTACGAATTGTTGGTGTGAGAATCGTAACGATCGGTGTATTGTTCATAAATGCCGAAATGATTGCTACTGGAAGCATCATTTTTAACAATATAGTTGATGTTTTAGCGCTTTTAGCTAACATCTTGTTGGAAATAAAAGTAAGGACCCCACTATTGTATGCAGCCGAACCTATAATAAAAAGTAAGGCAACAGTGTGAACTGCTGGGTTAGCAAAGCCGATCAAAGCTTCTTCTGTTGTAACTATTCCAGTAATTAAGAATATCGCTAAAGTTATAAACACGGTAACCTCAGGGGGATAGGTTTCTTTTATTAAAAAAATAAACATAATAATTAATAACATGCTCGTAATGAATACATCGTTTACGATGACCATTGTGTGACCACTCTTTTCGACGTTTAAATATGTCAACTTGTTGCCCCATTACTATTTATGTATGATTGCTATGAATAAATGACACTCTCAATTGGTGTATAAAAAGCCTAAATTAATAAGCAGACTATTCAAAAATAGTCTGCTAAACGTATTTTGTTAATTGGTTGTATACAAGTTGTGCTATTTAAGTTCAAATAAACGCTAACATCTGTTTTATGCGTTGTGAAAAGGTATGCTCTTTAAGGGCTTTTTCATTCGCATTTTTCGCAATTTTCATTCGCTCTTTTGTGTGAGATATACAATAGTTTACTTTTTCTAAGAAATCATCATCATTTTGAAATGAGACAATTTCTTTTCCTTTATCAAAATATGTCGATACATTTGTCTTATGGTCAATTAGCTGAAAGGCACCGCAACAGGCAATTTCAAATGTTCGATTGTTGACACTTTCATTAATGATTAATAGCGAATTTTGATTTTCTTTTAGGTCAAATGGGCGATGTGTATTAAGGACAATCTTTGATTGGTGATAATATTGGACGACTTTATTAGGTGCTACCCAATTGTTATTAATAAATAAGTTTCGATTTTGTTTATGGCTTTTTAAATATTGGTCCCATTTTGCACCGACAACGAGAACTGTATAAGCGGATTTCTGTAACAGCAGTTTAATAAGTTTAACTCGGTCAGGGTAAGGGTAACCTACAAGACAAAGATCATATTTTTTTTCGGTCGTAGAATTATCCGTATGATATACAAGTGGATTAGCCCCAAGTGGTAAATAGTAACATTGCTTATGTCCATTGTCTTGGTACACTTTTAAAGCCGCAGTATCAATCGTAAAGACAATATCATAGTAGGGTAATAACTTAAGAGTGCGATCAATATAGTAAGGGTCTTCAGTGAACCAAATAGCAGTGGGAATTCCTTGCTCCCTTAACCACGTAATGATCTTCGTAGGCATTTTTATTCCTACCATTGTTAAGACGAGGTTAGGGCGGAATGAACGAACAATTGATTGTAAATGATCCAATCCTAATAAAGCATTAAAGCTTTTTACTTCATGCTTTAATATTGCCAATTCTTTAATTATAGAGTTATCAAAGTATTCATAAATCCTTTTAAAACCAGATGGGATGTATAGTATTCTCATATGTTTTCCTCCAATCTTAGGAGTTTCACTGAATTTAAGTACTAGTTAAAAGTAGCAAAAAGAGGGGGTATTCCCCCTCTAGAATTTAATGCTGGTTTGGTGGAAAGATATCAGGACATTGTGGTGGAAATTGTAATGGCGGGCATGCAATATCTATTTCTTGTCGAGGAAAACAAAACTCACCGACAATTT
>SKOL01000561.1 GCA_007120055.1 Anaerobacillus sp. | reverse complement strand
TCTTTTTTTGGAAATGTTTTATGAGAAATCTTTCATTGTTAGAAGGTGCGATCCATGGATTTAAACATAGAACTGTTCATCAAACTTTGCGTCTCGTTACTGTTTGGGATGTTAATTGGACTCGACCGCCAGCTCAAACATAAACCACTCGGCTTAAAAACGAGCATGGTCATTTGTGTAGCAAGCTGTTTAATGACGATCGTTTCGATTGAATCTTTTCATAAATTTGTGACACCTACGTTTAACGCGATGGACCCGATGCGTCTAGCGGCACAAATTGTCTCGGGTGTCGGTTTTTTAGGGGCGGGTGTCATTTTACGCAGGCAAAATGACGTCATTTCAGGGTTAACGAGTGCAGCGATGATTTGGGCAGCGTCTGGACTTGGAATTGCGGTAGGGGCTGGATTTTATTTTCCGGCCGCAGTGACGGTTATTCTTTTAATTATTGCTGTCAATTTTTTACCGCTTTTCATCAAAGCCATTGGACCAGCAGCATTACGACAAACGGACTTCTCCGTTCGAGTCGTCATGGAACCGAATTATCGAATGACGGAATTGATTAAAGCGATAGAGGGAAGAAGTAAAACGATACATAATATAGAAAAAAATAAAATGAAAGTTCGAAATATCAAAATTAAAGACATCGATAATGGCAACCAGCGTATTCACTTAACAATCTCGGCCCCAGAAAATCAGTATACGACCGAGGTTTATTACTTAATTAAAAAAATTGATCACGTTCTTACCGTTGAAGTAGAGCATTTATAATTTATAGTGCCCCTTCCTTTGATTAAATAGGGAGGGGCACTATAAAGAAATAAGCTGGCACAGGTGTTGGACAACCTAAACTTTGTCAGCTCGCTCACATTCATATAATGTTCACAAATAAAAATATTAACTTCATAAAATCTACATGATTCAAAAATATAATATAAGTAATATAGTAATGTTGTTAATTTGTGATTTATAGATGGAGGAAATTATAATGTGCGGATTTATTGGTTTCATAAACAAATATCCAGTTAATAGTGAAGTTCAAGAAAAAGGCATACTGTTAGATATGACGGATGTCATTACACATCGTGGACCGGATGATGCTGGTTTTTTTGGAGATGAATATGTCCAATTAGGTTTTCGTAGATTGAGCATCATAGATATAGAGGGTGGACAGCAACCGCTAAGCTATGAAAATGATCGCTATTGGATCGTTTTTAATGGAGAAATTTATAATTTTATTGAGTTGAGACAAGAGTTAGAAAAAACGGGGCATCAATTTAAAACCTGTTCTGATACGGAGGTAATTCTTGCTCTGTATAGTCAGCTTAGAGAAAGCTCTTTAAAAAAATTGCGAGGAATGTTTTCGTTTGTTATATGGGACAAAGAAAAAAAAGAACTTTTCGGTGCAAGAGATCGTTTTGGAATTAAACCATTTTATTATTTAGATGATGAACAACAATTATATTTCGCTTCAGAAAAGAAGAGTATTCTACTTGCTAAAAACGATCTGTCAGTAAATGTCGAAGCACTTCATCATTACTTGACTTACCAATATGTACCGGAACCATTAACGATGACAGATTCAGTTCAAAAATTACAGCCAGGTCATTACTTTTATAAAAAAGTTGGACAACCTCTTCAAGTGAAGAAATATTGGGAACCAACTTTCCAGCCAGTATTCAGCTCAATGGATACTCAAATAAAAGAAATTCGTAATAGTTTACGTGCTTCTGTCAATATCCATATGCGCAGTGACGTACCCGTTGGTGCATTTTTATCAGGGGGAATTGATTCAACTAGTATCGTTGCATTAGCCAAGGAAATTAACCCCAAAATAAAAACATTTACAGTAGGTTTTGAAAGAGAAGGGTATAGTGAAATTGATGTTGCCAAAGATACTGCAGCAAAGCTAAATGTAGATAATTTTCACTATATCGTTAGTCCGGAAGAATTTGTAAATTATTTGCCGGAGATTGTATGGTACCTTGACGACCCTGTCGCTGATCCTGCAGCCATTCCGCTGTATTTTGTTGCTAAAGAGGCTAGTAAACAAGTTAAAGTTGTATTGTCAGGGGAAGGCGCAGATGAACTTTTTGGTGGGTATAAAATTTATCGTGAACCACAATCACTAAAACTATTTAATTATCTTCCTACAACTTCAAAGAAGATACTTGCCAATTTATCGAAGATTCTTCCAGATGGTATAAAAGGGAAGAGCTTTATTGAAAGAGGTTGTTCGAATTTAGAAGACCGCTTTATTGGTAATGCGAAAATATATAATGAGCAAGAAAAAGAGCGCTTGTTGAAAGATTATCGCTCAGACTTGAATTTCAAAAAAGTCACTGCGCCATTATATGAAAAAATAAAATCTTACCATGAGGTTGAGAAAATGCAATATATAGATCTTATGACTTGGTTGCGGGGCGATATTCTTGTTAAGGCTGATAAGCTAACGATGGCGCACTCTCTCGAGTTAAGAGTTCCGTTTTTAGATTCGGGGGTTTTTAATGTAGCTTCTAAATTGCAGCATCAAGCTAAAATAAGTAATAATACAACGAAGTATGTTTTTAGACAGGCTATGAGAGGGATTGTTCCTGATTCAATTTATAGTCGACCAAAGTTAGGCTTTCCAGTTCCAATACGTGATTGGTTAAAAGTAGAATTATATGATTGGGCATCACAGCTCATAAATGAAAGTGGAACAGATCAATTATTTAACAAAAGTGAAATTTTGAAACAGTTAGAGGATCACCGCCAAGGAAAAGCTGATAATAGTCGTAAGCTTTGGACAGTATTAATCTTTATGATATGGCATCAAATATTTATCGAAGAAGTATATACTTTTCATGAAGCGATATATAAAGAAGTAGTAGGCAGTTAAGCGGGAGACTTATTGTATCAGGGTTAAACTTAGTAACTCGGTTAGGGAAATAAAAAGGTATTTAAAAGTACACAGTCGCTTAGACTGTGTACTTTTTGAATTAGATAAGTATAGTCGTTATAAAATAACACAATATATTTATACTCTCAATACAGTGAAGATAATAACGTATTGACAGTGTAAACATTTTATATTAAGATATAAATATACCTATCGGGGTATTATGAGACAGGAGTACAAAACCAGGTACACAAGGACGATAGTAAAAACAGCTAGTACGAAAGGAGGCCACTATGTTAAAAAAATATATTTCTGCCCTTGAATGGCTCCCTAACTACAAACGAACTGATTTAAGTGGAGACATTTCGGCAGGATTGATCGTCGCGATT
>SKOL01000506.1 GCA_007120055.1 Anaerobacillus sp. | reverse complement strand
GGCCATCATGGCCACCATGGGCACGGGTTTGGTCGTCACCCTTATTTCGTACCAGTGGCACTAGCCGCGGTTGGTGGTTTTGCTTTAGGTGCAGCGTTTTTCTGGTAATAAAGAAAAATATCAATTAATCAATGTACGAATATTCGATAGAGAAAATAAAATTGGAGCGTAAATTTCTAATTGAATTTGCGATCCAATTTTTTTTCGAAGATCATCTAAACAAGAGAGGAATTAAAGTAATGAATAAGCACGGGGCAGTAATAGTAATACTGAAATCCCCCATTCTCCCCTTCATTACTAATCACACTCTTACTGCAATAGCTCCGCCAAACTAGCTAATATATTCCCGCGTCGATGAAAGAATTCACCACCGAGCCATAATAAAATAACCGTTGTCATTAATAGCAAAGCGACAGCACGCTTTCTACTAGCCTCAATTCCTTTTATCATTTTAAATCGTTTTGAAAATTGAAATAAAAAACCAACGCAAATAAATGAAAGAAGTGGAACTCCGAGAACGACTAAACTATGGATGGAATGGATGTGATATTTTAGCATAGCAATTTGTTGTTCGTTTTCTGCATTTTTTTCAATTGCAATGATTTCCTTATTAAAAACGCCGTGCTCTATAATTACAGCATGACCAACATCCTCATACGAGTAATTGCTAGGGAAGATATTTAATAACACAATAGGAATATAAAAAATCGTTAATATTACAAAGTACGTCAAACCAATTTTTAGCCAAATACTGTTATCTTGCTTCAAAACGTCACTTCCTTTCCTACAAAGAATAACATTTCGCAGATCTAATGTTTAGTAAAATAATCTAGGTGAACTATTTTCTTGATTTTCCCACTACATTAGTTATGATGAGGGTAACTAATTTCCTAACAGAAACGGAATTTAAAATTCCAATAATAGCCTACAACAAAGATATATTTAGTTGAGGGAGGCTCAACATATCTAGGTGCTTAATGGCGATAAATATATATTATGAAATTCATTAGGTGCGAACTTGTCACATACATAATGAGGGGGTTTTGATTATGGACAGATACAAAGCAATCGTAGAAAAGCAGCGAACATTTTTTTACACAGGTAAAACGAAAGAACTGGCGTTTCGTATTGACGCTTTACAAAAACTTCGCACGGCAGTACAAAAATATGAAGGAGAACTTCTACAATCACTTAATGAAGATCTAAACAAAACAGAATTTGATGCTTATGCAACTGAAATTGGCTTTGTCCTTCATGAAATTCGGTTCGTATTAAAAAATATCAAAGACTGGGTCAAGCCCGAAAAGGTAAAGACACCGATGACTCATG
This sequence comes from Anaerobacillus sp., assembly GCA_007120055.1. The sequence continues at coordinate 1,943 of SKOL01000506.1, read as the reverse complement.
TCGGTTCGACAAGTATGATTTATCGTGAACCTTATGGAGTCGCTCTCGTCATCGCTCCCTGGAATTATCCATTTCAGTTAGCGGTCGCACCTCTCATTGGCGCAATTGCTGCAGGAAATTGTGCGATCTTAAAGCCTTCAGAACTTACGCCAAAAACGTCGACTGTACTTGCAAAGCTAATTCAGGAGACGTTTCCAGAAGAGTACATTTCAGTTGTCGAAGGTGCGGTTGAAACGAGTCAAGCACTACTAAAACAATCATTTGATTATATCTTTTTTACGGGAAGTGTCCGAGTCGGGAAAGTCGTGATGGAAGCAGCTGCAAAAAATTTAACGCCAGTAACTCTTGAGCTAGGCGGAAAAAGTCCGTGTATCGTTCATGAAGATGCAAATATAAAGCTTGCTGCAAAACGAATTGCATGGGGGAAATATATGAATGCCGGTCAAACGTGTGTTGCGCCTGATTATTTATACGTCCATGAAAACGTAGCTGATAGCTTTTTATCACTTCTTAAAGAAGCGATTTACGACATGTTTGCTGATCAACAGAAAATGACTCGCATCGTCAGTGAACAACATTTCGACCGCTTGCAATCGTTTTTACAAAATGGAACGACATAAGTAGGTGGCAGTGCAAATCGTGAAAAGTTATTGATCGAACCGACAGTACTAACCAATATTACGTGGGAGCACGAGGTGATGGAAGACGAAATTTTTGGACCGATTTTACCTGTTCTCACCTATAAAAATTTAGATGAGGTGATCGGCGAAATTCAAATGAGGCCGAACCCTTTAGCACTCTATGTTTTTTCTGAAAAAGAGGACGTCCAGCAAAAAATCATAGGGCAAATTCCTTTTGGTGGTGGCTGCATAAACGACACGGTATACCATATCACCTCACCATATTTACCATTCGGTGGCGTCGGTTCAAGTGGGATCGGAGCTTATCATGGCAAAGGAAGCTTTGACACGTTTTCGCATCAAAAAAGCGTTTTAAAGCAAACGACGAAGTTTGACCTTCCGTTCCGCTACCCGAACGTAAAAGATGGATTGAAAAAAATAAAGATGTTTTTGAAGTGATTGGTAAATTGCTCTGTATTGAATGGGGCAATGCGAGTGAAAACACCATTAACTGGTGATTCTCAACATAATAAGCGGTTCAATGTGCACAAATGCACCAATTATTGGTAAAACCCTGCATAATGAGCGGTTCAATACGCAAGGAAACACTAATTATTGGTAAAACGCTGCATAATAAGCGGTTCAATACGCAAGGAAACACTAATTATTGGTAAAACGCTGCATAATAAGCGGTTCAATACGCAAGAAAACACCAATTATTGGTAAATCCCTGTATAATAAGCGGTTCAATGGGCAAGGGATCCACCAGTTATTGGTGAAATACTGCGTAATGAGCGCTTCAATGCGCAAGAATTCACCAATTATTGGTAAAAGTCTGCGTAATAAGCGTTTCAATGCGCAAGGATTTACCGGTTATTGGTAAAAACTTACATATTGACCGCTTCAATTTGCAGAGTTTATTCATATATTGGCGTTGTGTTACGTAATGATCGTCTGAAAATTAATATCCAACCTCTACAGCGGCGATAACGATATACATTAAGTCATTTTTATCACCTTTTTCCTCAATTACAACACCACTAGTCGTAGCCATTCCACCATCCATTACTTCAATAGACACTTGCCCAAACGGTAAGGCGGCTTTTACATTTTCCTCATTTAACGTTTCTTTTTCACAAGGGATAGCCAACTTAACGTTGACCTTCATATTTTTTAAGCTATTTTCGGGTAAAACAGATCGTAACCCGGGCATTGAGTTCGTATGAATCGCATTTTTAACAGCACGAATCGCGGCTTTTGTGACATCTTGACCGTGAAGATCGGCTCCCATTCCAGTTTGAATAAACATTAATTTTTCCAAGC
>SKOL01000121.1 GCA_007120055.1 Anaerobacillus sp. | reverse complement strand
CTATAGTTCTTAAGGTAACACTTCGTAGACTTTTAGGTGCTGCGGAGTGTTGTTTTTTGTTTTCATAAGCTTTTGTTAAAGAGCTAACACTATTTTACATAAGCGGTAGGTTTTGGTAAACCTTTCATAGATTTACCATAAATCCAAGCATATAACGTCATATCATGGACAAATGCTGGAAAGCGGAATCCAAAAAACCAAAGATGCTCACTAAACTAACTCAACACTCTTCACTCAAAACTAAAAAACTAAAAGCTAGGTGCAACTAATTTGGTTTTTCAGGGTGTAAATAGTATAATGAACATAAACATAGACATTAACAACATTAACACAATCGAAATATTGTCATATACATTAAGAGGAGTGAATTAATAATGAGTGAAGCAGCTAAAACGTTAGATGGCTGGTATTGTTTACACGATTTCAGAGCGATCAATTGGGAAAAATGGAAGATCTTATCAACAGAAGAACGTGAACAAATTACGAATGAATTTGTAACGTTATTAAATAATTGGGAAGGTACAGAAGCGAAAAAAGCGGGGAGTCATGCTTTATATAGTATTGTCGGTCAAAAAGCTGATTTTACGTTAATGATTTTGCGCCCAACGATGGAAGAAGTAAACGAGGTAGAAAATGCGTTTAACAAAACTCGTTTTGCTGAATATACGATCCCAACGTACTCTTACGTTTCGGTTGTTGAGCTAAGTAACTATATGCCTTCAAATGTCGACCCTAACGAAGATCCACAAATTCAAGCTCGTTTAAAACCAATTTTACCGAAATCAAAACATATTTGTTTTTATCCAATGAATAAACGTCGTGAAGGAAATGATAATTGGTACATGTTATCAATGGAAGAGCGCCGTTCATTAATGCGCAGTCACGGCATGATCGGTAGAGGTTATGCTGGTAAAGTAAAACAAATCATTACCGGTTCTGTAGGTTTTGACGATTGGGAATGGGGCGTAACACTATTTTCTGACGATGTCCTTCAATTTAAAAAACTAATCTATGAAATGCGTTTCGACGAAGTAAGTGCACGGTACGGCGACTTTGGGTCATTTTTCGTCGGAAACTTACTATTAAAAGAATCTTTACCTAGTTATTTACACGTTTAAAAAAGAGAATTAGGCAAGCGAATGCTTGTAAATATAGAGGTTGTCCCAAAAGTATCAGACACTTTTGGGACAGCCTTTTAACTTTAAGTTTTTCGTCCAAGGCTTACAACATACTTATCATTAACTTGATAGCAAGTGAAGCATTTTGCTGACTCTTTTTCTCCCTCTCTTAGTTCGCTCCCTGTGCGGGATTTGATGTTGTTTTGCGCATTCTCCTCATTTTTTGTGGACATGATAACTTATTTCATAGATTTGTTGAGTTTTTACAATTTCGCGGACACCACGGACCTTATCCCCTCTAAATTAGCAGTTTTTGCTTCGTTTTTTGCCAAATAGGGTCCCTCATGTCCGCTAATTCATAAAATCATGTGTTTTTGGTGAAATAACACCTCTGGTGTCCGCTTGAATCAGCATGTTGAATTTTCAATCTATCCGTCAGAAAAATATTGTTTACTCTCCCTTTATTAAAAATCATAATTCTTAAACCTTGTTCATACAAATAAGATAGTGTAAGAACAATATTTACTCTATGTTGATTCTCTGTAGCCTAGTCATTGCCGAAATATACTATTATTCTTGCATCCTCAACATACAGCTTTGTAGCTTTACATAATATAGGAGGTGAGTAAATGGCAGTCATTAAAGCTACAGAAAATGATATTAAAGTGTTAGCTCGATTAATGAGAGCAGAAGCTGAAGGTGAAGGTAAATTAGGCATGTTAAAAGCCGGAAACGTCATGGTCAATCGTACGAGAGTCCGTTGTCTAGATTTTGACGATGTGAACACGATTGAACGAATGGCTTTTCAATCTCCTGGAGGGTTTGAAGCAGTACAAAAAGGTTATTTTTATCAAGGGGCTAGGGAGAGGGAAATACGTTTAGCCAGAAAAGTCGTTCAAGGAAAACGATATCACCCAGCGGAGTTTGCGCTTTGGTTTTTCCGTCCTGAGGGATCGTGTCCAGCACAATGGTGGGGTTATTGGAACTCAGGAAGATACAAACTCCATTGTTTTTATACTCCGTTAGCTAGCGAATGCCCAGACGTATATTCAACTTATTAAAAAAAGTAGTAAATTTTCATTAGTTTTTATCGATATATATTTATTATTTATAAAGGAGTGATTTCATGAATAAACAGCAACCTTGGATGCAAGAACCGATGACACAATGGCCGCAACAACAAGCGCATGAGATGCCTTATCAAACGCCTTACCAAATGCCTTATCAAATGCCTTACCAAATGCCACAACAACAGTTTTTGCCAGGGACTCCAATGCCTCCACCACCAGGTTTCGCGCAGCAAATGCCTACGATGCCAACAATGGCGCCACATGAGGAAGGAATGCTTCCTTTAGAACAATCCTATATAGAAAATATATTACGTTTAAACAGGGGCAAAGTTGCAACATTTTATTTAACATATGAGAACAATGTTGAATGGAATGCTAGAATTTTTAGAGGTGTTGTTGAAGAAGCAGGTCGTGACCATATTATTATAAGCGACCCTCAGGAAGGAAAATATTACTTACTACTAATGATTAATTTAGATTACGTTGTGTTTGAGGAACCAATCGAATACGACTATCCATTTAATGGGATCTCACCTTTAGCAACGTACGCTCCTAGATAACAACTACTAATGAGTGTTATTTGTCCACCAGACGAGGACATTTTAGCGAATTGTCCACGGGTGGTGTCTGACACCAATAATACACCAACAGTAAAGAAGGCCTCTCGATGACGGAGAGGCCTTCTTTTTTAAATATATCGGAATGCAGCAACTGCAAGCAGTATCCAGCCTAACATAAAGAGAACTCCACCGATGGGTGTAATTGCACCTAACACTTTCACTCCAGAAATACTTAATATGTATAAGCTACCGGAGAAAAAGATGATTCCCAAAAACATCGACCATCCAGCCCACGAGAGCATTGCAGGATTACCAAGACGGTCTGCTGCGAACGCAATAATCAAAATGCCGATGGCGTGAATCATATGATACTGCACACCTGTTTGATAAATTTCAAACATTCTTTCTGAAAGTTTGGGCTGCAAACCATGAGCCCCAAACGCTCCTAAACCGACAGCTAAAAACATATTAATACTTCCTAGCATTAAAAATAACTTTAACATCATAATTACGCTCCTTTTATTGTTTT
>SKOL01000067.1 GCA_007120055.1 Anaerobacillus sp. | reverse complement strand
TAACCCCTTTATCACGTTCCATATCCATGATTAGCTTATTTGTATCTAGGTCAATTCCAATATTTAAGAAGTAGTGCTGAAACGATTGTTCAAACTTCTCTTTAATACTATCACTAAGCATGATCACATATTCTGACTTTTCATTTGCTAGTTGGTTAATATCGCTTTCATCAACAATTAACTCCCCACTCATTTTTAATATCTCAAAATAATAGTCGCTAATTGATTCCGTTAGCCATTTAATGTTCATATTCTCACATCTTTCGAGAAAAATTCTATGTATATATGTATGTAAGAATATAGATGTAAGTGAAAAACGTATCATAAATCGATCCGAAGCAAGAAAAGCGCAAGCGCCTTGGTCAGCCCTGAAAAGCGGTGGAGGGCCAGCGACGATTTATCTCCTCTTGATTTAGCATCTTCGAGTAGATAAATATCGATGGATCGAAGCGCTCGAAGGGCTAGGCGCTGAAGCTAGACACCTTTCGTGTTAGTATGTTATCCACAAATGATTTGTATTTATAATTTCCTAGACGAAAATAAAACGAGGGTGTCCCATAAGTGATTGACACTCATAAGACACCCTCGCTTATATATTATTTAAACTATTTTGACTCATCTCTAAAAGTAAGCTTTACAAAATTGCAATTAATAAGAAGTAATATATTGCTCGCGCTCCCACGGGTGAACTTGCGTGCGGAACATATCCCACTCAATTTCTTTTGCTTCTACGAAGTGTTCTAATGCATGAGCACCTAGAGCGCCAGAGATTACTTCATTTTCTTGAAGTTTGTTAATCGCTTCTTTCAATGTTGCAGGAAGATCGTTAATTCCTTCTTCAACACGCTCTTGTTTGTTCATAACATAAATGTTACGGTCTGTTGAAGGTGGTGGAGTAAGTTTATTTTTAATACCATCAAGTCCAGCTGCTAGCATAACCGCCATTGCTAAATACGGATTAGCTGCTGGGTCTGGGCTACGTACTTCTACACGCGTACTTAAACCACGAGAAGCCGGAATTCGAATTAACGGGCTACGGTTACGCATTGACCACGCAACATAACAAGGTGCTTCATAGCCTGGAACTAATCGTTTATAAGAGTTTACTGTCGGATTAGTAATCGCTGTGAAAGCTTCAGCGTGTTTAATCGTTCCCGCTAAAAATTGCATCGCCGTTTCACTCAAACCAGTTTCAGTAGATGGATCATAAAAAACATTTTCTTTTCCTTTAAATAATGACATATTGCAGTGCATTCCTGATCCATTTACTCCAAATAATGGCTTAGGCATAAACGTAGCATGCAACCCATGCTTTCTTGCAATTGTTTTAACTACAAGTTTAAATGTTTGAATATTGTCGCATGTCGTTATAGCATCAGCATATTTAAAGTCAATTTCGTGTTGCCCAGGGGCTACCTCATGGTGAGAAGCTTCAATTTCAAATCCCATATCTTCAAGCTCTAAAACGATATCACGGCGACAATTTTCCCCAAGATCCGTAGGAGCTAAGTCAAAATAACCACCTTTATCATTTAATTCTAAAGTCGGGTCGCCCTTTTCATCAACTTTAAATAAGAAAAATTCAGGTTCTGGACCGATATTAAATGAAGTGAATCCCATTTTTTCTGCTTCTGCTAGTACACGTTTTAAAACTCCTCGAGGGTCACCTTCAAACGGTACACCTGACGCATCATAAATATCACAAATTAAACGAGCAACCTTTCCTTTTTCACTAGTCCACGGAAAAACTACCCATGTGTCTAAGTCCGGATATAAGTACATATCAGATTCTTCAATTCGCACAAACCCTTCAATTGATGAGCCGTCAAACATCATTAAGTTGTCTAACGCTTTTGGTAATTGACCAACAGGAATTTCTACGTTTTTAATAATCCCTAATAAATCTGTAAATTGTAAGCGAATAAACCTTACATTTTCCTCATCAGCCATTTTCATAATGTCTTCTCTAGTAAACTTTGGTTCCATAATTTAATAACTCCTCCTAAAATTTTGTGTAATTTATACTAACCATCATTAAGCAGCAACTTCGTTTACTGAAAAGATGATTCGTAAGCTATTAATGAAAAAATCTTGATAACTCTCCTTGAATTAACGAAGCCTTTCCAAATCGCCCCGCCATCATTAGTTCACTTTTTAAGTAACTTCGCAGTTGTTGATCGGTAAGCTCTTTTCTTTCGGGAGAGTGAAAGCTTTCAACTTTCTTTGTTTTCTCTGCTTGTTTCATGGTAAAGATTTGTTTAATGCCAGAAATGTTAACTCCTTGATCGATTAATTCTTTTATCTCTAATAAACGATCGACATCATTGAATGAAAATAACCGTTGATTACCATTAGTACGAGACGGTTGGATTAAACCATGCTCCTCATAATATCGAATCTGTCTCGCTGATAACTCCGTTAACTTTTTGACAATCCCAATTGGGAAAAGGGGCATATTTCGTCTAATACGATCTCCCATTTGACTCCCCCCTCTGATTTGTTATTTCAAGATTACATGATGTCACTAAAGGTGTCAATACATGTGAGCTTAGTTAACATAAAAACTATGTCAGGTTTTCTAACATACCAAAACCTTCATGTCGACGCCCCACGAACACCTAATAAAGGGCACCGCCTCCTCGCTTCAGCATAACCACCCACTAACCAACTATCCAACAAACCAACTAAATCAAAAAATCAGCCTTATCAATAAGCAATTATAAGCTCTTGATTAGGCTGACCTATCTTTTATAATTTTAGTAATCCATTATTCATTAAGTGATCAACGGCAGTAAGGATCCCAATTTTCACATGACTATATGTTAAACCACCTTGGACATATGCAATAAAGGGAGGACGAATTGGTCCGTCAGCAGAAAGCTCAATGCTCGCTCCTTGGATAAATGTTCCCGCGGCCATGATTACATCATCTTCATATCCCGGCATCGAACTAGGGTAAGGAGTAACGTGAGCATTAATTGCCGAAGCTAGTTGAATACCTTGGCAAAACGTAACCATTGTTTTTTCGTCATTAAATTGAACAGATTGTATTAAGTCTGTTCTATCGGCATCCCATTTCGGATCTGTTGTAAATTTTAGCGCTTCAAGAAAAGCTGCAGTAAGAACTGCTCCTTTTAACGCTTGTCCAACTACATGAGGAGCTAAAAAGAAACCTTGGTACATTTCTTGTAAACTATATAAGGATGCTCCCCCTTCTCTTCCAATTCCAGGCGCTGCTAAGCGATAAGATGCTAAATCAACTAAATGTTCTTTACCAACAATATAGCCACCAGTTTTTACGATTCCACCACCAGGATTTTTAATGAGTGAGCCTGCAATTAAATCCGCTCCGACATGACAAGGTTCCATTGTCTCGACAAACTCACCATAACAATTATCAACAAACACGATCACATCAGGCTTTTCTTCCTTAACAAACTTTATCATTTCTTCTATTTGCTTGATCGTAAACGAAGGACGATTAGCGTAACCTTTCGAACGTTGTATCCCAATCATTTTCGTATTCGACTTTATTTTTCGAGCAACTTCTTCAAAATTAATTTCACCATTTGTCGTAAGATCAACGAAATCGTAAGAAATGTTAAACTCTTTAAGTGAACCATTACCATTTCCTCTTATTCCGACGACTTCTTCTAATGTGTCATAAGGTTGCCCTGTAATATAAAGTAATTCGTCATTCGGTCGCAAGCATCCGAACAAACAAGTGGCGATCGCATGTGTTCCTGAAATTATTTGCGGGCGTACAATTGCTGCTTCTCCTCCAAATACTTTGGCATATATCGCTTCTAACGTATCTCTACCGACATCATCGTAACCATAGCCAGTGGATGGGGTAAAGTGAAAATCAGCAACTTGATGCGCGCGAAAAGCTTGTAAAATATTTAATTGATTCGCCTCAATCGTTTCATCGATTTGTGTATGTATATTTTTAATTTTTCCTTCTACTTCTTGAACATATTGCTTTAATATTTGACCATTAGTAAAATTCTCGTACATGTGAACTCCTTTTAAACTTTGTATTGTTGCAACTGTTTAAATAGAGATGAAGTCGGTGATACATATATTTTTAAAGCATAGCATTCCTCATCCTCTATCCATTTTTGCTCCTCTATGATCGCTCCACTTTGGCATTTCGATAGTAATTTACCGTTGTTTGCTGGTATTTCAACACTAACGTAACTGAGGGTAGATTTAATTTCTTCTTCAATTCTCGCTATTAACTTTTTCAAGTCTTCCTCTTGAAGTGCTGAGATCAATATTGAATTTTTTCCATCGGTAGGTATAAAATGATTCGTCATTTTGTCTTTTTTATTATAAACAGTTAACATTGGCACATCTTTAACATTTAACTGATCTAACAGTTCCATTACTGTCTCTTCATGATTGTAATAATCATTACTTGAAGCATCAACAACGTGAAGCAAAAAGTCAGCTTCACACACTTCTTCAAGCGTGGATCGAAATGCTGCGACAAGCGTTGTCGGAAGGTCTTGAATAAATCCTACCGTGTCGGTTAATAACGCTTGAAAACCACTAGGAAGCTTAATTCTTCTAGTTAGCGGATCTAATGTCGCAAATAGCAAATTCTCTTCAAAAGCATCTGCTACAGTTAGACGGTTATGTATCGTTGACTTCCCCGCATTCGTATATCCTACTAAGGCTATTTGTAGTGTTCTGTTTTCTTTTCTTCGTTCACGATATAAGGCACGATGCTTAACGATCGCTTTTAACTGTTCTTTTATTTCATCCATTCGCCTACGTATATGGCGACGGTCGGTTTCTAGCTGTGTTTCACCCGGACCTCTTGTTCCAATCCCCCCACCGAGCCTTGATAGAGCATGTCCTTGCCCCGCTAGTCGTGGTAATAAATAATTTAACTGCGCCAATTCAACTTGAAGCTTACCTTCTCTTGATTTTGCCCTTTTCGAAAAAATATCTAAAATAAGCTGGGTGCGATCGATAATTCTTGCAGTAACTTTCGCTGACAAATTCCGTACTTGACTACTCGATAATTCATCGTTAAAAATTACTACATCAATTTCTTCCTCATCAATTAGAGGGATCATTTCGTCTAATTTCCCTTTTCCTATATAAGTCGCGCGATCAAAACTATGTCTATTTTGCACAATCGTGTTAACGACTTTACCCCCTGCAGTTTTCGTTAACTCCGCTAATTCTTGCATAGAATAGCTAAATCGCTCTTCATCTGCATCCGTTAATTTACAACCTACTAACAACACATTTTCTTCACTATAATTTCTTGTTTCTCCCAATGCTTCACAACCTTTTTCATCACTTCTTTACTTGCCATTATAATCATTACCAATACTTACTATAAGCTTTTCACTATAAAAAGCCAAGCATGAGCTAAATTATTAATAGGTTTGTTGGTTTGGTTAGATTAAAGAGGAAGTTACTCCGACTTTTACATATAAAATTAAAATGAGTGCTTCGAGACATTGTAAATCTACGAGCACTCATAGTTGCAATAACGAACAAACTCAAAAACAAGTCACATTTACATCCGTTCATTTGACTTTTTATCTAATTTAAAATCATCTTTTGTTAATGTTAATAAATTTTGACGATCGTATTGACCACTGTATAATAACCTTACCGCTTGTGCTCTAACCGCTTTTTCAATTACATTTCGTATTAACCTGCCATTACTAAAGTTAAAACTCCGTTCAACTCGTAAATTTTGAATATAATCTCGTAGCTTCCATTCCGCTTCCTTAGAGATTACATATTCCCTTTCCTTAACCATTTTTTTTGCAATCGCCATCAACTCATCATTCGTGTAATCAGGAAAATTCATCGTAATGGGAAAACGTGACGGTAAGCCTGGATTTAAAGAAAGAAAATTCTCCATTTCCCGTGAATAACCAGCTAAAATGAGGACAAAATCGTGTTGTTGATCCTCCATCGCTTTCACTAATGTATCAATCGCTTCTTTTCCGAAGTCCTTTTCACCACCTCTAGCGAGTGAATACGCTTCATCAATAAACAATATACCACCGACCGCTTTTTTAACTAAATCTCGCGTTTTTTGGGCGGTATGTCCGATATATTCTCCTACTAAATCAGCTCTTTCTACCTCTAATAAATGTCCTTTCGAGAGCACTTCCATTTCTTTAAAAAGTTTAGCTAACAATCTTGCTACTGTTGTTTTCCCAGTCCCTGGATTTCCTTTAAATATCATATGCAGCACTTGATTACCTACTTTTAAACCTTGTTCCTTACGACATTTATTAATATAAAGCCAAGCATAAATCTCCTTGATAAAATGCTTCATTTCTTTTAGTCCGACTAACTCTTCTAATTCCTTTTCAATTTTTTCGAGAACGTAATGCTTTTCTCTTTCCGCTTCTGTAAAGGTATCTAAAGTGTCTGAGCCCCTTTTTAACTCTTTGTGATTTAAGACAATATTTATTTGGCCTCGTGATTTTAGTGACAAGGGTTTATCCAAATGTTTTCACCACCCTATCAGCTTTGTAATAGTTATGAGTGTAATTTTCAACCGAATTTATAACCAGTATACTCACTATCATAAAAAGTGTGACAAATGCCTAAGGCTAGGAAAGACTCAGTCGCCTAATTATATTTATTCTGCTTAATTTGACAATAAATCTGATAATATATATTTAAGAAACAAGCGTACAGTTCGACACATAAAAGGTTGGGAGGGATTTTTGTGGAAATAATTCAGAGTTCAACTTTGCCTAGTTTTGCACAACACTATTTATTATCTTTAGTCAAAAAGAACCGCAAAGCTTCGACAATAAAAAGATACTTATACGATCTTGAAGATTTTTTTGTATGGCTTCAGATCGAAAAGAAAAGTCAATCTTTCTCTACATGGGCACAATTAACCCCAAAAGACATTGAACAATATCTTGACATCTTAACTAGTTCAAGAAAATATCAACCACGAACAACGAAACGAATTATTACAGTTTTAAACCAACTCTATAAATATTATGACAACCAAGGGTTATCCAAAAACCCAATTACAAAGATTCATCAAATTGAAATTGGTGAACCTCGTTTAAACGAGAATGATTTTATAAAAGGCAAAGAAATTAAGCAACTTCTTCCAAGTATTCGATCACTTGAAGGATTAACTAATAATCAAATAAAAAAGCGACACTTAATTGCGAGCCGAAACGAATCGATCATTACGTTATTTTTAAAGTACGGTTTAACTCTCCAAGAGTTAACGAATATTACGATGACAGATTTACACTTTGAAACAAATTCACTTATCATACCTTCAAATGATCGGCAACGTGAAATAAAACTTTCTATCACACATAAACAACTACTTTATGATTATTATGAAAAGATTCCTAAGCCCGTTCGGCCACGATACCATGAAAATGATCCTTTTTTTGTTGCTTTTGATTTTCAAAGAGGGACTTACCGGTGGGTTTACGAAGAGGACAGACCAAAAAGACTTACTGATATAGCTGTACAAAGGATGATCCAAAAAGAGGTAAAGCGAAGTGGATTGAGAAAAGGAGTTTCCGCCCAACATTTGCGCAATACGTTCATCTTATCAAAAATCGATGAAGGAGTTTCGATGAAAACACTTCAACATTTATTAGGATTAAAAACAGACATTTCGTTAAAAATGTATTTTAATTTTTATGATTCAGATAGAAAAGCGAGGGGGGTGGGAGCTAGACCGCTTTAAAGTTCAATATTTTATAAATTCTTATCTGTCAAAAGAAAGGGGCTGTCCCATAAATGTCTTACACCATGTAGAGCTTACTAAATATAGACGTATAAATTTATTATCCGTCTATATTTAATACCTAACGGTGTCTGACACTTTCTTATGGGACAGCCCATCCTAGTCCGATTTTAAATAGTCAAGCTTTTATGAATCCTGATTTAACGGAATATTTTTCTGTGGCGAAAATGTTGAAATCGCATGCTTATAAACTAATTGTTGTTTTCCTTCTGTTTCTAAAACTACCGTGAAATTATCAAATCCTTTAATTAAACCACGTAGTTGAAATCCGTTTAATAGGAAAACAGTAACTGGAATACCCTCTTTTCTTAGTTGATTTAAAAATACATCTTGAATGTTAACCGATTGTTGCTTCATTGAACAGTCCTCCTCAAATATCTATACTTTATAATTTCGCTTTTTTTATAGTCTTTCCTCTATAAATTTTTGAATTTCTTGTTTCTTTTCGTTAAAATTTGTTTCTGTGATTTCAAACCAATCAATATCCATCTTATTTCGAAACCAAGTTAATTGTCTTTTAGCATATCTTCTTGAGTTTCGCTTTAGCAATTCAACCGCTTCTTCCAACGTCAGCTGCCCTTCTATGTATTGATAAATTTCTTTATATCCTATAGCTTGGACAGATTGACAATTTTTAACACCATTATCAAATAACTTTCGAGCCTCTTCTATAAGACCATCCTCGACCATGATATCCACTCTCTTGTTTATACGGTCATATAACAACTGACGTTCCATCGTTAATCCGATCACCACTAAATCATACTCACTTTCTTGCGGTTGGTCCTTCTGGTAATCATGAATCGTTCTTTTCGTAACATGAAACACCTCTAATGCCCGAATAACTCTTCGATAATTGTTAGGATGGATTAAGTCATAGCTTATAGGATCAATATCTTTTAATTTTTCATGAAGCGCGACCGGTCCATGTGTTTCAACGAACACCTCTAAAGTTTGACGATACTCTAGATCAGTCGGTACATCTGGAAAGTGATAATCATAAATCACTGAATTGACATACAAACCAGTACCACCAACAATCAGCGGTAATTTTCCTTTATCATTGACCTCGGTAATTAAAGGCTTTACTAACTGTTGAAATTCTGCGACCGAAAAACTTTCGGTAGGATCTTTAATATCGATTAAATAGTGCCTAACCCCTTGCATTTCTTCTTCAGAAACTTTTGCTGTACCAATATCCATACTTTTGTATATTTGCATAGAATCGCCACTAATAATTTCCCCATTAAGATGTTTTGCTAATTCAACACCTAATTTTGTTTTTCCTACGGCAGTAGGTCCGACAATTACAACTAGCTTTTCTTTCATGTGATACTCCTTTTAGAGTCCAATCATAATTCAATTGAAGCATAATGGAATTTTGATGTTGGACGTTTAAATACATTAAAACCAAAACGATCAAAGCGTGTACTTTTCCAATGGTCCTTTAAAACAACACGTTGACGCGCTACCCGCTTTGCCTCTTCCAGCGTCTCTTCGTCGAGGGGATCTGAAAGGGTAAACTGTCTTATTTTATTGATCCCATCGGATTCTTGTACTTGGAATTCGAACATCGGATCGAAATATACGACATCGAAGGAGTTTTCTTTTTGAGAACGAAGATACTCAATATTATTCATCTCGACAACGTCAATACGGCTCATCGCTTCATTCATTTCTTTTAAACCAGTCTGCCAAGTTAACAAACCATGTCTCACTATATACGAAAGAAAGCGGTTCCCTTCTACTCCAACGACATGCCCTTTTTTTCCAACTACTACGCTTGATAATATACTATCAGATGCAAGCCCTAATGTACAATCCACGACAGACATTTCACTCGACAATTTACTTGCTTTTAAAAAAGGATCAATCTCTCCTCTAAAAAAACGTTTCACTCGAAACATCGCTGAATTCGGATGAAAAAATAGCGGCTCATCTAAACCTATTTGATAAATAGACAAACGATTTGAACCTACAACAAGAACATCACAATCATATACATTATGCAAGTGAGGAATCGGCTGATCATTTCGATCGATGAAAGGTATATTAAGGTCTCTAGCAACACGTTTTGCTTTTTCAGTAATTTGTTTCGTTGTACGAAGTGAAGTCGTAGCAATCATATTTCTCCTCAATCGTAGTAAAACTACGTCTTTCTGTTTTCTTTTATGTATTATAGTACCTTAAGACCACCGTTGCAAATTTATAAGAAAAAACTTGGCAAACGCCAAGTTTTACATAATTCGCTTAAACATTTTTTCCATTTCATACGTTGTAAAATGAATAAAAATAGGCCTACCATGAGGACAGGTAAAAGGATCCTCACACTTTCGAAGCGTTTCTAATAGCGAGAACATTTCATCGTTGCGCAAATAGCGATTGGCTTTTATCGCTGCTTTACATGACATTAGTATCGCCGCTTCTTCTCTAAACTTTCGTAAGGTAACTTTATTTCCATTCATTACTTCTTCTACTATTTCTTTAATTAACTCTTCTTCCATTCCACTCGGAAACCACGTAGGGTGCGACCTTACAATAAAACTTTGTTGTCCGAACGGTTCCATAAAGATACCGAGTTCTTTTAGTGCATCATCATTCATTTTAATTCGGTCCACTTCTGCTGAAGTAAACTCAAAAGTAATTGGGACGATCAAATCTTGCAACTCTTTTTTATCTTCAGCGACCTTTTCACGAAAATATTCATACTTTATACGCTCTTGGGCTGCATGTTGGTCAAGGATATATAAGCCATTCTCATTTTGCGCTAATATATACGTACCGTGCATTTGACCAATTGGATAAAGGACAGGTACTCTATTTTCAAACGATTCGATATCCGTTTCTCCATGAGCAACTTTTACATCTTCCACATCTATATACTCATCTTCTGCGTTATTTTCCTGAGGATTTTGAGTTGGACTAAACGTTGTTCCCTCGTCTACTCGGTTGAAAGTCTCACGCAATACTGATGCTTCAGCTTGTACTCGGCTTTGTTGCTTCGGTTTTTGATCAGTTAAAACGTTAGGTATAGAAGAGACATGATCACTATCATCACTTATCGGTGCATGCTGCAGTGAAAAAGAAATTTGTTCAGATTTTTGTTTTTCTATAGAAGGCTTCTTAACTTCCGGAATTAGCTGCACTTGTTTAAAAGTTGACTTAACAGTCTCGGTCACAAGTTTATTAAGCTCATCTTCTTTACTAAGTCGCACCTCTAGTTTTGAGGGGTGGACATTCACATCAATTAATAACGGGTCCATTTCAATTTGAAGAACAACGATCGGATAACGACCGATCGGTAACAATGTATGATACCCATCTTGAATGGCTTTTGTTAACGGGAAGTTCTTTATAAAGCGATGGTTAATAAACGTTGACATGTATTGACGTGTCGCTCTAGTCACTTCCGGCTTGCAAACATAACCTGAAATCTTAAAATCTAACGAAGAAGCCTCTAAATAAACCATTTGTTTTGCGATATTTATTCCATAAATCGCTGCTATAACTTGCTTTAAATCTCCGTTTCCATTTGATAAAAATACTTTTTTCCCATTATGATCTAAGCGGAAAGAAATCGTAGGATTAGCTAAAGCTAACCGATAAACGATATCTGTAATATTGCCAAGTTCTGTATGGATTGTTTTTAAATATTTTAATCTAGCAGGTGTATTGTAAAATAGGTTGGTTACCGTAATCTCTGTTCCCTTCCTACTAGAAGAAGGGCTATTTTCAACGATTTTTCCACCTTCAACTACAACATTCGTTCCAGCCCCCGTCCCAGTACATGTTTTCAACTGTAAATGAGAAACAGATGCAATACTAGGAAGAGCTTCCCCTCGAAAACCTAACGTTTTAATGCGGAAAAGGTCTTTATCAGTGCGAATTTTACTCGTTGCATGACGATGAAAAGCTAAAAGACAATCATCAGCTGCAATGCCATCACCATTGTCAACGATACGGATTTTTTGTAATCCACCTTCTTCCACTTCAATGTGGATCTGTGTACTATCTGCATCTACCGAGTTTTCTACTAATTCCTTAACGATCGACGCTGGGCGTTCAACGACTTCCCCTGCAGCAATCTTATTCGATAAAAATTCGTCTAATTTAACGATTTTCCCCACAACTATCACCTTCTTTTTGGGAAAAGAACAAGCAACATGCTTACCTTCTCCTCTGCCTATTCTTTAAGTTTTTTCTGTAGTTCATTAAGTTTTTGAATTGCTTCAATCGG
This sequence comes from Anaerobacillus sp., assembly GCA_007120055.1. Next base: position 2 of record SKOL01000067.1, on the reverse strand, counting down.
TG
>SKOL01000573.1 GCA_007120055.1 Anaerobacillus sp. | reverse complement strand
GACATTTGTGAGATCGTTCGGTTAATTTCAGCGATCAATTGCTGATTTTTCATGCCGATTTGTTCATAAGAGCGTGTCGCATCGTGAACATTTTTTTCAAATGCTCTTGATTCTGCGTGATGTGTTTTTAAATGCTGGTTGAAATCTTGATTAAATTGTTTTAAATCATCGAGTCGCTCTTTAAGTAGATTTTTATATTCCACTTGAGCGATGTTAATCATATCTAACGCCTCCGGTAGGCGAACGACGGAATTCCCTAACTTATCAAAATCATACTTTAGTTCTTTTAAATAAGTATTTATTCCAGATAGTTTTCCACTCAAATCGTTCCCAAAAATCCCTTTAAACTGCTGGTTGTTTTGTTGCATTAATTTTACGAGATGGTCGCTTTGGGCGTTTGTTTTCTCAAAAGCCGCTTGGATCGCCTCTTGCCGCCCGGCAACAGAGGAGAAAAACTCCCTCAATTCGCCAACCGAAGTTTGGAATTCATTTAGCGTTTCCGTTTGCGACGTTGTTAAATCGGCGATTTTTTTATACGTTTCTGTAAAGGCGCTCGTCATCTTTTCATTTCGCTGATCCATCTTGTAAAAATAATTGAATAATTGGTCAAAGTTTTTATTGAGCTTTGAGACTCCTTTATCAAAGCCTTCAGTTAATTCCTTAATGCCGTCAAAAATAACCGTGAAATCTTTGAGGTTTTGCGATAATCCTTCGTTAAATTTAGCTAGATCTTTCGCGGATTGCTGGAGACCCACCGTATATTCTTGAAAGCCGTGAAACGATTGTACGATGTTTTGTAGCGATTCCTGATTCGTTTCGCGTAGCTCGACAATCGAAGAGTTAATCTTTTCTGATACATTAATGAGGCGTTCAAGCCCATCTTCCTCGTTCTCTTCTAAATACGACTCTGTTTTTAACATAATATCAGTTAACATATATTCCGTATTTGCGATGCGTGTGATGACCGTCATAATGAGCGATAAACCCATACCAGTTATACTCGTATAAAATGCGACATCAATCCCGGCAAGGACGAGCGCAACATTTTCGACGAGCTGATCTCCTGTGGCGTCAATACTTCCTAATGACATAGCAAGACCGATGAACGTTCCTAATACACCGACTAAAATAAAAATGGAAACTGTCATTTGAATCATTTTAATAAGACTAACGACTGGTACATTGAACATCCGCCAACTAGAAAACTTTTTTTGAACAAACGTCTCAACCTTCAACGACTCTTGTTTATTTTTATGTTCAAACTCCCGTTGAAAGCGATTTAACGGTTCAATTTCTAACGAATTGTTCGTACTAAGGTAGTTCTGTATTCTTCTTAATTTACTAAACAAAGTAAAATGAATAATAATTGCGATCGCAAATGAGACAAATAACACCATAAAAATAAATTCAATGAACGAATTCGATAAAATCGATTGTGCTTGCTGTTCACTTATAAAAATTTTTAAAATAGCTTCAACCATTTATCATCCCTCCCAGTCAAAATCTTGAGCTCGTCACTATATCCTTAATTAATAGCTATTCGCAAGGGGGACAAATCATGCATGTACTATGCAATTGCATAATTGCTACACAATATAAATTTCTAGGGTCACGAGTAGTATTGAAGAAGATGAAAAAAGCGTACAAAAAAGTAACCATCCCATTTGACGACGGTTACTTTTTACTCGTTTATTGGATTGGTATTACAGTATCGCTTAACCCTTCCCCGTTATGAAACAAGTTTTTAAGGGGGCACAGCCAACGATTAGTTAGAGTGATCATCGAGTCTTCCATGCATAAATACACTATCATGACAGTCTATACACGTTAAATCATAATTACGATAAATCTCATGTCCTGAAATTACTGCAGGATGACGATTTACATTATTCATGTTGTGGCAAGATAAGCACATTTCGTCTGGTACGTCAGCCTTCATGTTCGGATAATTATTCGGGTCTTTTTTACCTGAAACAGTGTCAAAAAAATGCCCAATTCCACCTATTTTGTCTTTAACAAACCCCTGGCCATGACAATCTAAACAATCGAGTCTGGCATGAGGAGTAAGGTCATAGTTGGCTTTGAATTCTGGCGCATCATGACAATTTAAACAAAAACTATTACTGGAGGTCGCTTTAATCCCTGAATTCATAACAACGGCTAAAACGATCCCCGCAAATACACTTAATAAAATGATTAATGTTAACTTCTTATTAAGGTTTTTAAACATTTCTAATCACCTTCTTCTTGAGGACTTTTCTTGCGGTGTGTTCTAATTGCTTAAAAATGCCACCTGCTAATTTTGCAGAGAAGGAGCCTAATCATGTAATTAAGCTCCTTCTCTTAATTTATCATTCAACTAAAAACTATCGAAGCTTTTTCAAAGACTCTTCTAGTAGAGAAATCGCATATTTTGGATTGTGAATTCCACCACTCTTATCAGTTTTTACGAGATAGTAGTTGTAGGCTGCAACGAAGGCTTCCGTACTTACATTGTCAAGGTCGACTGTTTCACCTTCTGCATCGACAAACGGGAACGTTAATCTCGACATTCCAATTGCTTCCGCTCCATCAACAGCGGCTACTGCTGCCTCGTGTAGTTCTTCAAGTAACTCATCTAGTTGAGCTTGAAGGTTTCCACCTACGTAAAAATCACTGAGGTTCGAGTGACATGAACCACAACTTGCTTCAATATCTGCTATATCCATACTAAAGTTATGTGAAACATATCCTTCATCGGTAAAAGGCATGTGACAACCTACACAACCTGGGATTTGGTGTCCTATCGTATTTCGATATTCGACATCTGGGTACTCCATACCACCGATCCCTGAATATAATGCTCCAGCATCATAATGCGGATAAGCTGTTGGTTTTCCTTCTCCTGATGCCCATTGTTCATACATATCAGCTGTGTCTCTTCTCCCGTTATGACAAGAAATACAAAGTGCCGATTCCTTTCCAGCGTCGTATGCCCCATCTACAAATGGCACATACCCTTCAGTCATTCCAGTTTTCAACATTTCTTGACCAGGACCAATATGACAGGTCGCACAGTCAATCGTTGTCGGTAATTTCACTTCTTCTCCTGCTTCCTCATCAGCTTGAGGTGTATAAGGGTTATCTGTTAAATGCTGCATAAATCCATTTCCTGAGTGACACGGTTGACAGCCATCTCGCGGACCTGCATAGTTAAGGGGGTAACCTGTATTCGCATGACCAGTAAGTAACCATTCTTCACTAATTTTTTCAGTCATTGTTAAACTATCTAAATCTGATTCAG
>SKOL01000499.1 GCA_007120055.1 Anaerobacillus sp. | reverse complement strand
CATCCAATTTGCTTCTGGTGTAAAATGAAATTGAGGTCGGTATTTTTCTGTATAATAGGTTGTTTCTTGTTCTGTTTGTCCTTTTGTTAGTGCCAATATCACCACTCCTATCAATATACTTATCACAAAAATTCGCTGTTTCATTATGCGAATGACAGCACTTCGTTTTTGGTCGGTAGCGCGGGTATCGCTCCTCTTTTCGTTGTTGTTAATGCTCCACAAACATTAGCGAAAAATAAAATTCGTTCAATTCTTTGTTGATCCGCTAAAGTATGATCTACATCTTCTAAAGTGTTGTTCCCATCACTCAGCTGATAAAGTAAACCACCAACAAAAGCATCACCTGCACCTGTCGTATCAATCGCGGTTACATCGATTCCTTTTACTTGACCACTGAACTGTTTCGTATAATAAGCACAACCGTCTTTTCCTTTTGTGACGATAATAAGCTTTACCGCTCCCTTAAATAGTGAAAAAACAGCTTCTTCTTCGTTTTCGTTATGTGATAAAAAGAATAGTTCTTCTTCGCTAATTTTGACGATATGCGATTTAGGAATGTGTGTTAAGATTTGCTCTCTAGCATCGTCTTCACTCTTCCAAAGTGGTAATCTCACATTAGGGTCAAAACTAATTAATATGTTCTGGTCGTTCGCAAGTTTCATACCTTCGATTGTCGCTTCTCTAACAGGGTTATCAATAAGTGAAATGGAACCAAAATGATAAATGAGAGCATCATTAAACCATTGAGGCTGCAAATCTTCCTTCTCAAGAAGCATATCTGCTGATGGTTCGCGGTAAAACATAAAATCTCTTTCACCATTATTTTGAAGGGAAACAAAGGCTAACGCCGTTTTCGCCTCTTTTGTTTTAATTAAAAAGTCCACAGAAACACCATTTTCCTTTAATGTCTCTATTAAAAAGTCACCGAACGGGTCATCACCGATTTTACCGACCATATTGGAGTTCCCTCCTAATTTAGCAATGGCTGCACTAACATTAGCAGGTGCCCCTCCGGCAGCTTTGTTAAATTGGCCTACATCCTTTAACATCGATCCATTTTCCGTTGGTACAAAATCAATTAAAAGTTCACCTAAGCATAAAACTTTCGACATATCTTTACACTCCTAGTGTTAATTTTTCGAACCTGTATGAGTGAGGCCCTCTACATAATATCTTTGTAAGAACATAAACACTGCAAGCATTGGAATCGTAGCGATCGTTAATGCTGCCATTACTTGCCCCCAGCGAATAGGTTGTTGGGCAAAGAAATATTGCAACCCAATTTGGATCGTTCTCATTTTCTCATCATTTGCTACAACTAATGGCCATAAAAAGTCATTCCAATGATTAACAAACGTGAAAATCGCTACTGTCGCAAAAACAGGTTTTGATAACGGTACGACAATTCTAAAGAAAATCCCAATTGGCGTACACCCATCAATTCGAGCGGCTTCTTCCATTTCTTTAGGAAAGCCAACAAAGAATTGACGAAATAAAAAGATCATAAAGGCATTTGCAATAAATGGTACGATTAAACCAGTATACGTATTGACCCACCCGAAGCTATGAACGAGTACGTATAGCGGTAAGAAAATACTTTCTGCTGGAATAATAATCGTCGCAATGACAACTGCCATCCAAAAGCCTTTGAAAGGGAAGTCCATTCGAGCGAGGGCATAACCTGCCATCGAGTTGACAACTAAACCGAAAAGAATAATCCCAACTGTATAAATTAAACTATTTCCCGTATACCTAATTAAGTCGACACGCTCCAACGCTTGCGTATAGTTCGCAAAATACGCCGAAATGCTATCATACAAAGGAGGGATAAACACATGGATCGATTTCATATCTTTAAAAATTTGAACATCAGCTTTTAATGAAGAAACTATCATCCAAACGAGAGGAAATAGGAAAATAAAAGCTAAAATCGACATGAACGTATATTGCAAAGCAAGCTTTGTGATTCGCTGTTTTTTCACTGAGCGATACTTAGGTATTTTTGTTTTTCGTTGGACAGTGTTGTAAAGCTTTTTTTCTGGTTCCATCGTTCCCTACCCCCTATCCTCTGTAAGAAATTTTCGTTGTGTGAGCGAGATAATTAAAACAATTGCTGTAAAAAGTACCGCAAGAGCAGATGCATAACCAACATCGCGATACGTAAAACCTACTTGATACGTATAGTAAACAAGCGATCGTGTCGAACCTAGTGGGCCACCTTGTGTCATTATCATCGGCTGTATAAGTAATTTAAACGCCGCAATTGTAATCGTAATGACGATAAAAATTGATACATTTCTTAATCCTGGTAAAGTAATATTTTTAAATTTTTGCCAACCATTTGCTCCGTCAATCGAAGCTGCTTCATATAATACAGAAGGGATATTTTGCAATCCGGCTAAGAAAATAAGCATTTGAAAGCCTGCCCCTTGCCATACTGACATGGCAATAATTGAATTCATCGCCTGATCAGGACTCGTTAAAAATGGTTGTGCTGAAAATCCTAAAGCTTCTAATACTTGATTGAATAAACCTTCATTAGGGTTATATAGAAACGTCCATAAAATCGACACTACAACTAGCGACATTACGACAGGACTGAAATATGCGGTTCTAAAAAACGTCGTTAATGGTAGTTTTTTATTAATCAGAAGCGCAAGTCCTAACCCAACGGCAGTTTGTAGAGGTACAACAAGAACTACAAAGTAAAGCGTATTTTTAAAAGCTAAGCGAAACTCACTATCAGCAAATGCATATTGAAAGTTTTCTAAACCTATGAACCCCTTATTACCTGGAGTTAATAGATAAAAATCTGTAAAACTATAATAAAAAGCCATTGCCATCGGATAAAGTAAAAATAATGATAATAAGATGAGTGCGGGTAAAAAGAAGAAGTAACCACTTAGGCCTTCTCTCCACTTTTGGGTTGCTAACGTTTGCTTTACGTTTTTCACCATAACTTTCTTCACTCCTAGCGTCTTTCAAATATAGATAAAGACTGACTCTACATTCGTCTATTTATCTCAACTGTTGGACTTCGCCAAACTACATTCGTTGAGATAACTGACACTTGCTTTTGAGTCAGCCTTATCATTGTTGCGAAATTATCTGTTAAATCTATTTAACTCTCTTTCAATTCTAGGAACAAATTGATCTACTGTTGCTTGAACGTCTTCTCCTAATGCAGCTGCATGGAATGCTTCAGCAAATAATTGTGTAAGAATTGGGTATGCAGGCGTTTGTGGACGCGCTTGTGCTGAATTAATAACTTGATCTTTCATCACT
>SKOL01000082.1 GCA_007120055.1 Anaerobacillus sp. | reverse complement strand
TGATATAAGTTCTTCTTTCGATATTGTCGGCCAAAGAGTTTTAAGTTGTTTTTCATTAGCCACCGTTACCATTTCTTTAAGTTGAGCTAAAAGTTGCTGAGAAGATGTATTATTTTTAATTACCCCTAACTTCACTAGTTCGTTTTGCCAATACTTTGATTTTGGCGATTGATCCCCCTCGGATAAAAACGAATTTAACGCCTCTACGACATAAGGCCGATCTAAATTAATAGTTGCTTCACTTCTTATTCTATGTACCATATCATAAAGTTGTTGCAAAGCGGGTTGTTTAGCACTTTCCCTTTGCAACACCCCGTAAATCTCTTCAAGCTGAATTGATAACCCCTTTCCATCGATCACACTTTGCATGGCCAAGAAGGTATTTGAAGTAATCGGTAAATTCCTTTCTATAAGGGCTTGTACGGTTGAAAAGCCACGCTCATTTGCCATACCGAGCTCTTTTAACGTTTGCGCTCCATTTTTAACTTGATCCCTAAAGAAAGGAACCTCTTCTTTTGCCAAATGACTGACAAGCATTTCATTAACCTTCGTATTGCTCATACCTAACTGGCGTAATGCTTGTTCTCCATTGCCGCTATTGCGATGCTCTCCTTGCATTTCAAGAACTTTTAAAACTGGTATCCCTTCTCCTGGCTGCACTTGGAACCAATAACGATTCCCAGCCGTTAAAGCAGCTTCTAGCTTAGCAGTAAGGGTTAATCCCCCTAATCGTAGAGAAGCTAATTGCCCTGGATACAACTTTGTAATTTTCCCATTAAATACCTGACCCGGCGTTAAAGAAACTGCTTTATGATGAATAGGGTCTAAACCTTTTAATACCGACTGCACCATATTCGTTTGAAACAAACCATTCACCACCTAGCATTGTGTAATTAGAAAGTAACAGACATCTTAATCAAGTACATGGCGACACTACAGTACTCATTACCTACAATTGTAAATGTCAAAATAATGTGTTTGTAAAACAGCGCTCACGAATAGGCGCAAATGATTTTCGATGTTCAACACAAATTCCATGTTGGTCAATGGCGTTTAAGTGCTCTACAGTGCCATATCCCATATGTTTATCAAATCCGTAATGTGGAAGTTGTTCCGCTAATCGCTCCATATATCGATCTCGAGTTACCTTTGCAATAATTGAACTTGCAGCAATCGAAATACTTTTACTATCGCCTTTAATAATAGAAGTTTGTTCAATTGTAATTGGAAGTTGCATCGCATCTATTAACAAATGCTCAGGAGTGACAGAGAGCTCATTAATTGCCCGTTGCATCGCGATTTTCGTAGCTTCATAAATATTAACACGGTCTATTTCTTCAGCACTTACAACCCCGATTCCGATACTAACAGCTTCTGTAGTAATTGTTTCATAAAAAGTCTCTCTATTTTTCTTCGTTATTTTTTTAGAATCAGTTAGCCCTAATAACTTGAAATTTTCTGGTAATACAACCGCAGCAGCTACTACAGGACCTGCTAAAGGGCCTCTTCCCACTTCATCAATTCCAGCAATTAAAGAAATATTCTCCATGCGTAATTTTTGTTCATATTTTAACATCTCTTGAAAATTTTCTTCCAACAACTGCTCTTTTTCTCGTTTCTTCTCCCATTTTAAAAATGCTTTTTGTACACCTTTTCTATTGTCCGCTTTTATTTTTTCTACCATCGAGTCACAAATCATACAATTTTCTTCTAAAAGTTGTTCCACTTCTTTAATTGATAAATTCACTTTAGTAAGCTCTCCCATTACTTAAAATTATTTTTCTTGAGTGAATTTCATAATTACCTATAGTGAGCCATATTTTGCAAGTCGATTAATATAATAACACATAGATACATACGAGTAACGACATTATTAATTATGAAATTCCTCAACATAGATATATTATCATATCGGCAAAATTTAAATGATTGTTTAACTCAAAAAATCCGAGCATAAATTTTTTCACACAAAACATTCATGACGGTAACCGTCACCATCTAATATGGAAAAGTGGACACTTTCCCTCACTTCGCTGTGACCTTCTATCGAATCTCAGAGGCTCATTCGCTAAAGTGGACACTTTTTTCATACAAAACCTTCATGGTGGCATTCCTACCGCCACCATCTAGCATGGAAAGTTGGGCGAGGGTCCTAACCACTAGCCACTAACCAACAAACCAACTTTCATACAAGACGTTAAAGGCTGTATATCGTCACCATTTAATATGAAATAATTCCAACCTAAAAAGGCTAGCTAAATAATGTATGTTTTAGAAAAGACTATGTATTATTAAATAATTAATAAAGTCTTATATTTCTAAAAAACACTCTTAGGCTAGCCTCAAGCTTTTATTTTTAATAAGTTAATCAATTTCACTAAAGTTAAGTAAATTAAGGTTTTTCTAGTGTAATCTTACCTATTTTGCAAGATCGGAATTCTCTTAGAATTAATTCGGCAGCTTTATCATAGTCAATGTAACCACCACTCATTAATAAGCCCCGATTTTTACCTATGGCATCAAAAAGCTCTACGATATCCTCATTCAATTCTGTTAACTTAAACCGTTCCATTAACGGTTTGGGATAATGCTCTTTTAAATATTTAAGTAAGAAGACAGCAACATCTTGAAAATCTAAAATTTCATCTTTTATTGCCCCTGTAGCCGCTAAACGATAACCAACCACTTGATCTTCAAATTTAGGCCATAGAATTCCCGGGGTGTCTAAAAGTTCTAAATCTTTTCCTACTTTAATCCATTGCTGCTGTTTCGTAATACCAGGGCGATCCCCAGTTTTTGCAATTTTCTTCTTAGCTAAACGATTGATTAATGTTGATTTTCCTACATTAGGAATCCCTAAAATTAAAGCACGTATTGCTCGAGGCTTCATACCTTTTGCTTTTAACTTTTCTAATAGATCTATCGAAAGCTCTTTAGCAGTAGCTGCAATCTTTTCGGTCCCTTTTCCCGTTTGCGAGTCAATAGAGATTACTTTAAAACCTTTTTGTTGAAAATAATGGCTCCATTGTTCAGTAACAGCAGAGTCCGCAAGATCTGCTTTATTAAGAAGGATCAGCCTTGGTTTATGACTAACTAGCTCATCAATCATAGGATTTCTTGATGAAAGTGGTACTCTCGCATCTACTAGTTCAAATACAACATCAATCTGTTTTAATTTTTCAGTTACTTCACGACGAGCTTTCGCCATGTGGCCAGGAAACCATTGTATTGTCGACATTGTTCCACCTACTTTGCTATTCTAATTTCAGAAAAAGGCCAAAAAACAACGTTCGCACTTCCTATCACTCGCTCATATGAAATAAAGCCAATATGACGGCTATCTTTACTATGTTGCCTATTATCACCAAGGACAAATAAATGTCCTTCTGGGACAACTGCGTGGCCTGTATAATCTTCTAACGTAAAGTCCCCCGTAAAAGGTAAGTTATTCGTAGTTTCTTTATAGTCCTTTATATACGGCTCGTCATAAGCCTCACCATTAATATATAAAATATCATTTTCGTAAGTTATCGTATCCCCCGGTATACCAATCACTCGTTTAATATAGTCTTTTTCAGCTGTAGCCTGAAAAACAACGATGTCAAAGCGATCTGGTTTACCTATTGTATAACCAATTTTATTTACAATTAAACGGTCACTATTTTGTAACGTAGGCATCATCGATTGACCATCAACAACGATTGGTGCAAATAAAAAATAACGGATAATAAAAGCAAGCAACAAAGCAATAAAAATGGCCTTTAACCATTCCCACGATTCAGTTTTCGCATCAGACATGTATGTATCCTCCATAAGAAAAGCGTAAGCGCCTTGATCACGAGCGAAAGGCACTGGAAGACCTTTGACAGAAGCCGCTTTTTGGCTTCCGAAAAGGAATGAAGTGACCGAGCTCGTAGGCGCTGAAGCTAGACAGTTTTCGAAGTTCATAAATTTTACAATTTCTTATTTTTTAGAAAAGCGCAAGCGCCTTGCTTGGCTTTGGCAAGTTAAAATGCTAAAAAAATCTAAACTCGGCGTTAACATACGTGGAAAAAAGGAGCTTGGTAAACCAAGCCCCTTCTTTTCTAATTGATTATCGAATTTCTTTAATACGAGCCGCTTTTCCACGAAGTGCACGTAAGTAGTACAGTTTCGCACGACGTACTTTACCACGACGCATCACTTCGATCTTATCGATCTTCGGCGAATGTAATGGGAATGTACGTTCAACACCTACTCCGTAAGAAATTTTACGGGCAATGAAAGTTTCACTAATACCTGATCCACGGCGTTTAATAACAACACCTTCAAATACCTGAATACGCTCACGAGTTCCCTCAACAACTTTTACGTGTACACGTACAGTGTCTCCAGGACGGAAAGCTGGGATATCAGATTTTAATTGCTCTTTAGTTACTTCTCTAATAATGTTGTTCATCGTATAGTTCCCTCCTTCCCTAACAGATGCTCTTTACAAAAAATTAGTTGCAGCGGAACATCTTGATACTGGCCTAAGCCACAAAGAATATATTAACATAATCGCTACCATCATACAAGGTTTAAATTATTTTATTAGACTTTTTTATTAGAAATGGCAATCCAAATAGCAATAATATTTACGAAAACACCCTTGATTAACTTTTATTCTTCTATCTCTAAAGATTGCAACCACAATTTTTCTTTGTCAGATAGTTCTCGATCTTTAATAAGATCTGGCCTTCTTGTTAGTGTCCGTTTTAGCGCTTCTTTATGACGCCATTCTTCGATATTTTTATGGTGCCCAGAAGTAAGTACATCTGGAACTTTAAAACCCCGAAAATCAACAGGACGAGTGTAATGTGGGTATTCTAATAAACCACTACTAAAAGAATCTGTTACTGCAGATGTTTCATTCCCTAAAACTCCCGGTAAAAGTCTCGAAACACTATCTATAATTACCATAGCACCTAATTCCCCACCAGTTAGGACATAGTCGCCAATTGAAATCTCATCGGTAACAAGGTGCTCTCGAATTCTTTCATCATAGCCTTCATAATGACCACAAATAAAAATTAATTGTTCACATTGAGCGAGCTCTTCAGCCTTTTTTTGAGTATAGCGTTCTCCTTGTGGACACAACAAAATTACTTTCCGTTTATTCGTATCGACATTTTTTGTAACGTGATCGAGCGCATCAAATATAGGTTGCGGGGTTAAAACCATTCCCCCTCCTCCACCATAAGGATAATCATCGACGCGTTGATGTTTATCCTCTGAAAAATCTCTAAAATCAACAATATTATAGGACACAAGTTGTTTTTCAGCAGCTTTTTTTAAAATCGAATTACCAAGAACCCCAGTAAACATTTCCGGGAATAAAGTTAATATATCAAAGCGCATTTATTCAAGACCTTCCATTAAATGAATAACCACTTCTTTTTCGTTGACATTTACTTTTTTAACAACTTGTTCTATGTATGGGATCAATAAATCTTTTCCACCATTTTTTCTTTGAATCACCCAAACATCATTCGCACCTGGGGATAAAATTTCTTTAATCTTTCCAAGATGCTCTCCTTCTTCAGTCATAACATCGCATCCAATGATTTCATAGTAATAATACTCTTCTTCATCTAGATCTGAAAGCTGATCTTCTCTTATTTGTAAAATACCACCTTTAAATGCTTCTACATCATTAATATTTGGATAATTTTCAAAGGTTAACAAATTGAAATTTTTATGTTCACGATGACTAGTTACGATGAGAGGTAACTTGCCATTTAAGTTTTCGTGTTCTAAATATAGTTTTGAGCCAACCGTAAATCGCTCTTCTGGAAAATCAGTAGTAGCGATGACTCGAACTTCGCCCCTTACTCCATGAGTATTAACAACTTTTCCTACATTAAACCATTTGATCATTTGCTTCTAATTTCCTCCTTCACGGATTTCATGAACAATGCCATCCTTAATAATAATTTCTGTTTTATTAATAAACGCGTCCCAATCGTCACCAACTTTTAATTCAAATAAGGTATCGACGGTTTGTTCTTTAATCTCTGTACCGATTTCTAAGTCATTTAACTGCCCTATTTGAAAATCAATAATCTTCACTTTATCGTTCCGTTCTTTGATCTCTTTATTAAATGAAGATTTGAGGGCATTTTGATATTCAAAGTTGTTTTTACTCGCTTTAAGCTTTTTATGTAACTGAAACTCAAGTTGTTTAATTTCTTTCTCTACTTGTTTTTTCTTCTTTAAATAGTCTTCCATCATTAGTTGTTTCCTAATTTTCGTCAAAACTTGCTTCACAACAACTTTTTTAATAACTTTCATAATGCACCCCAATCATTAATTATAAATCACAATATAAAAATAATAGATTAGAAATTTATTTAATTTTAACACATTTTTATAAAATATTATAATTACAGGGTTTAAGCGCTGAAGCTAGACAGTTTCTAATTTTTTTATACTTTTTTATCTTTTAAAGTAAAAAGGGCAGAGGATAGCCCTCTTGCCCTAAAGTATTTCTAGATTTATACGCTTTTTATGATTTGCGCCAGCTGCATACACAACCGAGCGAATCGCTTTCGCAATTCGTCCTTGCTTGCCAATAACTTTTCCCATATCTGATGCATGGACTGATAGTTGTAAAGTCAAGGACTGTTCATGTTCAACTTCCTTCACATGAACGTCTTCGGGATGATCGACAAGAGCTTTTGCAATGGTTTCGACTAACTCTTTCATTTTTATCATTCCCCTTACGAAATTAGTAAGAAGCCTACGTTTCTTTTTGCTGAAAAGTATTAATTACTTTTCATTTTTTGCATTGTGTAACTTTTCCATTAAACCAACGTTTGAGAAAAGGTTACGTACTGTGTCAGAAGGCTTAGCGCCATCAAGCATCCATTTTAAAGCTTTCTCTTCGTTAACCTTAAATTCTACAGGGTTAACTAGTGGATTGTATGTGCCAATCTCCTCGATAAAACGACCATCACGCGGTGAACGTGAGTTAGCAACTACTACACGATAAAAAGGTGCTTTATTTGAACCCATACGTTTTAGACGAATTTTTACTGCCATTTGTGTTTCACCTCCAAATTTAATTCACACAATTAGGTATAATATCATAAAACTCACTAGTTGAAAACTAGTAAAGTAAAAAAACTTTACATAAACGGAAATTTTAATTTCCCTTTTTTCTTTCCTTTAGCTGTCATACCTGACATTTGCTTCATCATTTTCTTCATCTCATCAAACTGCTTAATAAGTCGATTAACTTCTTGAATCGAAGTTCCACTACCTTTCGCAATTCTTTTCCTACGACTTGCATTTAAAATCGTTGGATTTTCTTTTTCAGCTTTTGTCATCGATCTAACAATCGCTTCAATATGCCCTATTTGCTTTTCATCAACTTGGACATTTTTTAATCCCTTCATTTTGTTCGCGCCAGGCATCATCCCTAGTAACTCATCTAGAGGACCCATATTACGAACTTGTGATAACTGGTCTAGGAAGTCATCAAAAGTAATGTCAGCCGTTCGCATTTTCTTTTCAAGCTCACGTGCTTTTTCTTCATCGACGGTTGTTTGTGCTTTTTCAATTAGCGTTAATACGTCGCCCATCCCTAAAATTCTAGATGCCATTCGATCAGGGTGAAACGGTTCTAAGGCGTCTAATTTCTCGCCCATCCCCGCAAACTTTACAGGAGTATTCGTTACCGCTTTTACCGAAAGAGCCGCACCACCACGAGTGTCACCATCTAACTTCGTTAAAACTACCCCAGTGATATCTAGTTGCTCATTAAAGCTTTCTGCTACATTAACCGCATCTTGACCTGTCATCGCATCAACGACAAGTAAAATTTCATCAGGGTTTACAGCATCTTTAACTTGTTGCAATTCTCCCATCAATGACTCATCAATATGCAGTCGACCTGCAGTATCAATTAATACATAGTCGTGATGCTCTTCTTTTGCTTTTTCTATCGCTTGTTTGGCAATTTCTACCGGACTTACTTGATCGCCTAATGAGAATACAGGCATGTCCAGTTGACTTCCTAGCGTTTCGAGCTGTTTAATCGCCGCTGGACGATAAATATCAGCAGCTACAAGTAACGGTTTACGATTATAGCTTTTTCGCAAATGATTCGCTAACTTTCCGGTAGTCGTTGTTTTACCGGCACCTTGAAGTCCTACCATCATTACAACTGTTGGTGGTTTTTTAGCAACAGCAATTTTGCTTTGCTCTCCCCCCATTAGTTTAGTAAGCTCTTCATTAACCACTTTAATGACTTGTTGTCCCGGCGTAAGGCTTTTTAACACTTCTTGCCCTACTGCTCGCTCTTTAACATTTGCAATAAAATCTTTTACAACTTTAAAATTAACATCTGCTTCTAGTAATGCTAATCGAACTTCGCGCATCATCGTTTTTACATCTGCTTCAGTTACCTTACCTTTTCCTTTAATTTTACTTAAAGTACTTTGTAAGCGATCAGCTAAACCTTCAAATGCCATATTTGTCGCCTCCTAGTCTAACCTCTCAAGAGAATCGACGATCAATAATATATCTTTAGTCGGTACGTCTTTCTCTATCGCCGTTTTTAAATTTTCAATAAGCTTCGTACGCTCTTGGAATTTAGCGAAAAGGTTTAATTTCCCTTCGTATTCCTCCAGCATATTTTCAGTTCTTTTAATATTATCATAAACGGCTTGACGACTAACTTCAAATTCTTCAGCAATTTCACCTAACGACCAATCGTCAAGGTAATACAATTCCATGTATTTTCGTTGCTTCGTAGTTAGTAAGCTTTGATAAAAATCAAAAAGATAATTCATTCTCAGCGTTTTTTCTAACACGAAAACAACCCCCTGTTAAGTGAAATCCCTTTACAAGTATTCATAATACACGACAGTGAAATTAGTGTCAAGTTTTTTTCTTAACAGATACGAAAAGTGAAGGTGGCTTGCTCAGGTCCGACAAAAACTGGCGCCTTCCCCCCCACAAGGCGCTTTTTGCCTTTTTGGGGGGAAGGTGAAGTTTTCGAGGACCTAGCCACCGCAACTAGATATCTTGAAAAGTATTTGAATTTACAATTCATAATTCAAAATTAAAAATTAGTAAAAGTAACGCCTCGTAGCATAACCCACAGCCAATTTTACATTTTACATTTTACATTTAAGTTACTCCGTCTCCGCTTCTTCCAACACTTCAGAAAACAAGCCGTAAACAAATTGTTCTGCTTCAAATTCTTGGAGATCGTCGACTTTTTCTCCTAAACCGACGAATTTTACTGGGATATCTAACTCATGGCGAATGGCTAAAACAATTCCACCTTTTGCTGTTCCATCGAGCTTTGTTAAAACAATTCCTGATACATCGGTCGCTTTGCCGAATGTTTTCGCCTGATTCATCGCATTTTGCCCAGTAGTTGCGTCTAAAACGAGTAAAACTTCATGAGGAGCGCCAGGAACTTCTCGCTCAATGACTCGCTTTACTTTTTCAAGTTCATTCATTAAGTTTACTTTGTTTTGCAGGCGACCGGCAGTATCACATAAAAGAACATCTACACTGCGCGACTTAGCGGCTTGAACAGCATCAAACATTACCGCTGCCGGGTCTGAGCCTGATTGTTGCTTAATGACATCTACACCGACGCGCTCTCCCCAAACTTCAAGTTGCTCGATAGCTCCAGCTCGGAAAGTGTCACCAGCAGCGAGAAGAACAGACTTTCCTTCTTGTTTATATTTATTTGCTAGCTTTCCTATCGTCGTCGTTTTTCCTACTCCGTTAACTCCGACAAACAAAATAACAGTCATTCCATTTTCTTGAATGTTTACTCTCGTATCTTCTTCTGACTTCTGTAATAACTCAGCAAGTTTTTCAGAAATAACAGGTTGAAGCTCTTCAGAACTTTTGATATTACGTGTTCTAGCAACATCTTTCAATTCATCAATAAGCTCCATCACTGTAACTACACCAACGTCTGCACTTATTAAAAGCTCTTCTAACTCTTCAAAAAATTCTTCATCTACACTACGATAATTTTTTACGAGATCATTCATTGCACCAACAAAAGAGTCTCTCGTTTTCGTTAAACCGTCTTTAAACTTCTCTGTTACTGTATCTGTTTGCTGTGTGATTTTTTCTTTAAGCTTTTTGAAAAAACTCATTTTAATTCCTCCTAAGTATTAAAGTTTTGAGTTTTGAGTTTTGAAAGCTTCGCTTCGAGGTTTGGTTTTCATCAACTCATCACTCAACACTCTGCACTCAAAACTCACTTATCTCAAAACTAAGTAGTAATCAATTCACTCGTTTCTTCTAACCTGACTGATACTAACTTTGACACACCAGATTCTTGCATCGTCACGCCGTATAAAACATCCGCCTCTTCCATCGTTCCTTTCCGGTGTGTAACAACGATGAATTGAGTTTCTTTACTGAAATCTTTTAAATAATTCGCAAATCTACTTACATTTGCTTCATCTAATGCTGCTTCCACTTCATCTAACACACAAAACGGAACCGGGCGAACCTTTAATATGGCAAAAAGAAGTGCAATGGCGGTTAATGCTCGCTCGCCTCCTGATAACAATGCTAAATGTTGAAGTTTTTTCCCTGGGGGTTGAGCTACGATATCTACACCGGTTTCCAAAATGTTGTCTGGATGATTAAGTTGAAGGTCAGCTTGCCCTCCGCCGAAAAGCTCTTTAAACACATTTTGAAACTGACTTTTTATTTGTAAAAACGTTGCTTCAAAGCGAGTTGACATTTCTAGATCCATTTCTTTAATCACTTGGAATAGTGTTTCTTTTGCTT
This sequence comes from Anaerobacillus sp., assembly GCA_007120055.1. Next base: position 1,248 of record SKOL01000082.1, on the reverse strand, counting down.
CTTGTAAATCTCCCTTTTGTTCTGTCAAAAATGAAAACCGTTCTGATACGCGACTATATTCATCTATTGCACCTAAGTTAACTGTCCCTAACTCATCAATCGCTAGTTTAATGAGCTTTACTCTTTCTCTTGAAGCCTTAGCATCATCCGGTAAAGGGTATTTTGCTTTAGCTGCTTCAAAACTAATTTCATAGTCAGTTGATAGCTTTTTTAGGCGGTTTTCAAGTTCAACATCCAAACGGGTAACCCTCACTTCTTCTGTATGGAGATAATCAGCTAGCTGTTTTTGGTTGCGCTTCTTTTCCTTTAGCTCTCTTTCTAAGTCGTCGTGAGCATTTTGTATGTCGATTCTTTCTTGCCGTCGTTCTTGGATGAGCTTGAAAGTAAGGTCTTTTTCGTAACGTTTCTTTTCTATCATTTCATCAAGAGATTCTTCTCCATTTGTGTTATTATTCATTTCTCTCTCTAAAAGCCAATATCCCTCCTCAGTTTCCTTTAACTCGAGCTCTAACATCGATTGCTCTTTTTCTAAGGTAATTACCCGCTCTTTTTGATTTCGATACTGTTCTTCTTCTTTTGCTACTTTAACCTTCAGCTCGGTAATAAATTCATTTAGTGACTGTTTTGATGTTTGTTGTGTTTTCTTTTTTTCAGTCAAAGTTTTCACTTGATGATCTAACTGTTCTTTTAACTGTTCTGCTTTAACTAAATTTTCGTTAAGTAAAGCTATTTTCTTTTCTATTTCAATAACTTCATGTTCAAAATTAGCTTTCTCTTTATCGTATAAAGACAAACGTTCATTTAAATTATTAACTTCAATTTCATATTCACGGAGATTTGCTTTCAATTCGTGCTCTTCAGTTCGGAGCTGTTCTCCTTCTTTTCGTAAGCTCTCTAATAATGTTTCTTTCGTTTGCCTCTCTACTCTTAGTTCATTAACTTTATTTTCCATCAACTCTGTTTGCTTTTCTATTTGCGCAAGTTTAGTTATTAACTCATCCAGTTCACGTTGGCGTCCTAAAATCTGGCTGCCATTTTGTTTTATACTCCCACCACTCATTGAACCACCAGGATTAACGACATCACCTTCAACAGTTACAATACGATTTTTATATTGAAGTAATTTAGCTAATTCGTTGGCACCTACTAAATCTTTAGCAACAATGACATGACCTAGCAAATTAGAAATAACCGAACGGTACTTTTCTTCAAAATTAATAAGATCAACAGCAACACCTATAAAAGCAG
>SKOL01000480.1 GCA_007120055.1 Anaerobacillus sp. | reverse complement strand
TTATCATTGTGATTTTGTTATGAAATAGGCATTTATTGCAAAAAATATTTCTCGTAAAGAAGGAGGGCTATTGATTAATAGAGAATAAGTTAGGCGAGAGAAGAAAGGGAGTGTTATTTATGACTACAAATATACGAGAAGTAGAAGAGTCATTTATTAATTTTGTGAAAAAAATGGAAAGCTATAACGAAGCGATCTCACTAATGTTTTGGGACTTGAGAACTGGGGCACCGAAAAAGGGAGTAGAACAGCGCTCAGAAACCATTGGTATGTTATCTTCGGAAGTTTTCAACATGAGTGTTTCTGAGGAAATGGGTAATTATTTAGAGGTTTTATCAGCGCCAGAAGCACAAGCTGAGCTTTCTGAAATAACGAAGAAGCTCGTTGAAGAAAGTAAAAAAGAATATGATAAAAACAAAAAAATTCCGGCAGACGAGTACAAGGAATTTGTGATTTTAACATCAAAAGCTGAAAATGCATGGGAAGAAGCGAAAGAAAACGCAGATTTTAAAAGCTTTGCCCCTTATTTAGAAAAAATTGTTGCTTATTTACGTAAATATGTCGAGCGTATCGGTTACGAAGGACATCCGTATAACGCATTATTAGACGATTATGAGCCAGGTGTAACCGTTGACGTGCTTGACCGTGTTTTTGGTGAGTTAAGAGAAAAATTAGTGCCACTCGTAAAATCAGTTACCGAAGCACCAGCACAACCGAAAACAGACTTTTTATTTGAGCACTTTTCAAAAGATAAACAAAAAGACTTTTCATTAGAAATATTGAAGCAGTTGCAATACGATTTTGATGCGGGGCGACTTGATCAGACGGTTCATCCTTTTGCGGTGGCGATCAATCGTAACGATGTTCGCGTGACGACCAAATACGATGAAAAAGATTTCCGTACGGCTGTTTTCGGTACGATCCATGAGTGTGGGCACGCATTATATGAACAAAATATATCCGAAGAATTAATCGGCACGCCACTATGCGATGGAACGTCGATGGGAATACACGAGTCGCAATCTTTATTTTGTGAAAACTTTGTTGGCCGTAACTATTCTTTTTGGAAAAAGAACTATAGCCTCTTAAAAGAGTATTCGAACGGACAATTTGATGATGTAACTTTAGACGATTTTTACAAAGCAATTAATGTTGCGGGACCGTCGTTAATTCGTATTGAAGCAGATGAAATGACGTACTCACTTCATATCATTTTGCGCTACGAAATTGAAAAAGCGCTGATTAAAGGCGAAATTGAAGTAAAAGATTTACCGCAAATTTGGAACGATAAAATGGAAGAATACTTAGGAATTCGCCCAAGTCACGATGGCGAAGGTGTACTTCAAGACGTTCACTGGTCAGGTGGCGCCTTAGGTTACTTCCCTTCTTACGCTTTGGGTTACATTTATGCATCACAAATTAAAAATAAAATGAACGAAGATATTCCAAATTATGATGAATTAATGGAAGAAGGCAACTTTACTCCAATTAAAGAATGGCTGATTGAACATGTTCATCAACACGGGAAAATGAAAAAGCCATTAGAAATCATCGAAGATATTACCGGTGAAGGCTTAAACCCTAAATACTTAATCGAGTATTTAGAGAAAAAGTATAAGTCTGTCTACGAACTTTAACATAATATGAGTTAGTATTTTATGGGGCTGTCCGAAAAAACAAAGGGTCAGACACCGTTAGTCACCTAAATTTAGACGGATGAAAAATCTAGTCGTCCATAATTAGTGGTAACGCGTGGAGTCAGACACTTTTGGGACAGCTCCCTTTTTTATTTCTTTTCCTAGCAGGAACGATCTCCCATCCCCTCGAAGCATAAACTAACAACTCAACACTCAACACTCAACACTCAACACTCAAAACTAAAACTCCCCATCTAACCAGTCGTATAGAAATCACATTTTTCTAACTTCTAAGTAAACTATAGTAAGAATACAATTTTTATAGGAACAAATAAAGAATGATTGGCTTATCGCCAACTCAACTTATAAATTGTTAGTGTCAAAAAACTCATTAAAAGGAGTCGAATATGAATAACGACCTACGGTTTTATAATACAACTACAGCTGAAATGACCTTTGACGATGTTTTTGAACAGTTATTACAGTTTATGAAGAGTGACCCGGCTTCACTTTATCGGTTAGCGATTGGTACGGATAGTCAGGTTCATCAAGAGGGAACGAAATTTATTACATCGATCCATCTTCACCGAGTTGGAAAAGGGGCTTGGGGTTGCTTAAAAAAAGAAATGACGAAGAGAAGAATTAAGTCGTTAAAAGAAAAGATTTCTTTAGAAACGATCTATAGTCAAGAAGTAGCCGCACTTTTTACAGAGAAACATATCTCAAAAATGGCAGAAATCTTAATTCCGTATATTGACAATGGTGCTGATTTTAGTTTTGAGGTTCATTTAGATATTGGGAAAAAAGGGAAAACGAGACATCTGATCGATGAAATGAGTGAGCTTATTTTAGCGATCGGCTTACAGCCAAAAATAAAACCAAACTCTTATGCAGCATCCTCATATGCGAATAAGTACACGAAATAACTTCGAATACATTCCTTCCAAAAAAATAAACCAAAAAACTAAAAATATTAAAAAATCCGGCTGGATATAGCTTCCTTACGTGGTAAGATATAAGTTGATTATACGTAAGGGGATGTCTTATTCATATGAAAAAATTTACAATTATAGTATTAAGTTTAATTCTTTTAGTAGGCTTACTAAGCAGTTTTGTTTATTTTCTTCAAGGTGATCAAACCAAACCTTCCGACACTCCGCAGATGAGCGAACAACTAGTTCAGTTTAATGGGAAGTTAAGAAATGATATTGGTATAGACGTGATTGATGAGGTCGACCCTCAAGTAAGCCGTGCGACGATTTCTGGTGTTGGAGACCTTCTAATTGCGATTTCAATTATTACCGATGCTAGACAAGCAGATGGAACTTATAATTTCAAGCCGATGTTTGAACATGTAAAACCGTATATCAGTAACGCTGATATTGCTTTTGCCAATCAAGAGACGATACTCGGTGGGGAAGAACTAGGGTTATCAGGATTTCCATTGTTTAATAGCCCGTATGAAGTAGGTGATGCGGTCATTGATACCGGCTTTGATGTTTTAAGTATTGCTAATAATCATACGTTAGATATGGGAGAGCAGGGGGTCTTAAATGCGATTGATTATTACAATTCTACGGAATTAATTTATACAGGAGCATATAAATCGGAAGAAGATCGAGCAACGATACGAACAATGAAAGAAAACGGAATT
>SKOL01000429.1 GCA_007120055.1 Anaerobacillus sp. | reverse complement strand
TGAAGGTGAAGTTTTAATTATTGATACACGAAACGCAGCATACATGTCTAGAGCATAATTACAATTTAATCTATTATGATGAGAGGTTGACTTACATGTCATCCTCTTTTTTGTTGGTTAGGGGAAAGTTGAATGTAGGAAGGTTGGAAAGAAATGCACGTGTTTTATCAGATTAGATGGTGGCGGCAGGCAAGCTGTCCTGAGGGGTTTTTATGTAAAAAGGAGGGCGATTTTCCTGAACGAGCCTCTGAGATTCGTTAGAAGGTCACAGCGAAGTGAAGAAAATCGTCCGACTTTTACCATGCTAAATGGTAATGATGCCGTCATATTTTAGGACGATATTTTGATGAAAATTAAATATTCAGAAATTTATAAAATGTATGTTTCGAAATTTTTAAAACGGGTAAGTATTTGTATGACGAAAAAAATTAAATTAAAAGGGGTGCTATTATGGAGAAAATTTCAAAAAAGTTTGACGATGGGTTACAAATTGCTTACTTTGAATTTTCAAAAGACATTGTGTGTATCGAAGTTCATCAATACGGTAAAAATATGGGTGCTTTCTGTTCAGATGTTTCATACTTCCAAGAATGGGATGAAAAGGACTTGTTACAACTAGCTAAAACGCATATAAAACAAGTTAAAAGTGCACAAAGCCCCTCAGGTAAAAATAGAAAGAAAATTGCTGATTACGAAATAGAATATAATACCCATTTTGAGGATATGGTTTGTATAAATGTATTTCAAAATGATGATCAATTAGCTGCATTTTGTTCAGATCGCCATTCATTTGAAGAGTGGGTTGAAGATGAGGAGTTATTAGCTCAAGTTGTTAGAAGTCAAGTCCAGTAGTAGTTTTGAGTTATGAGTGAAGAGTGTTGAGTTGTTGAAAGCCTCGCTTCGGTGTTTTGATTGAAAACGCTTGTCAGACGAGGCGTGAACCCTTGTGGACAGCGGAGTTACCACTGACGGTAATGAGCATGAACTCAAGGGTGAACAACGACGTATGCGAGCGTTTGTCAACAGACTAAAAGCACGTACTTACATTTTTTGTAGGTACGTGCTTTTTTACTGTTCTAAAAAGTAGACAAAATCATAAGGTTGTACTACACGAAAAAAAACAAGTTTTTAAAAATGTACCTAACTTGAGGTGGAAGAAAATGAAAAATTGGATTGCGGCGCTTGAAACTGCAGTTTTAGGCATGGTGATATTAAGGTTAATTTCAGGGCTCATTGAAATTACAGCAGCTACATTAATGCTGAAGTTTAATACGGTTGATAAAGCACTAATGATTAATGCGGCACTTGCGATTGTAGGTCCAATCATTTTAATTACTACAATGAGCATTGGGTTAATTGGGATGGCAGACAAGCTTTCATTTAGCAAATTATTACTCATTGGTTGTGGCGTACTATTAATTCTTATCGGTTTGCGACGTTAAAATGGAAATAATGTTTATAGCCTCTAAAATGAAGTAGTCATATTATGGTCAAGCCTGCATACATTTTTTATAGTAGAGCAAGTAGAACATTATTAACTAGAGGGTGGGGTTAAGCTTGGAAGAGATATTGGCGGTGTTACCAGATAATGTTAAAGAAATGATAAAAACTTTACCTATGTCTACGAGAGATAAGGTTGAGGAAATCCGCATAAGAATCCACCGACCACTTGAAGTTGTTATTGACGGAAACCCATTTTTTCCGAAAAAAAATGAATTCCCTTATTCTATTACGCCAAGCGATGCCATTCATTTGTTAAACCAGCTAAGTGATTATTCACTATACGCTTTAGAAGAAGAACTGAAGCGAGGATATATTACTATTCGTGGTGGTCATAGAGTAGGACTAGCTGGGAAAGTGATTACGGACAAAGGGAGAGTTAAGGCGATTCGTGATATTAGTTCCTTTAATATAAGAATTGCTAGGCAAAAAATCGGAGTCGCCAATCCATACATTCAATATTTGTATAAAAATGGATCCTGGAATAATACGTTAATTGTCGGGCCACCACAAACAGGTAAAACAACGTTATTGCGGGATTTAGCGCGTGTGATCAGCGAAGGAAGCGGTAAAATTCCGTCGATGAAAATTGGAATTGTCGATGAACGATCAGAAATTGCGGGTTCCGTTAAAGGCATTCCGCAACATCGATTAGGGGATAGAGTTGATGTTTTAGATGCGTGTCCTAAGGCAGAAGGCATGATGATGTTAATAAGATCGATGAGTCCTGAAGTGTTAATTGTTGATGAAATTGGCAGAAAAGAGGATAGTGAAGCGATTATGGAAGCGATTCATTCAGGGGTACAAATTATTACGACAGTACATGGGAATAAGATCGAAGACGTTTTAGATCGTCCTACTCTTAAACCGTTAATGGAAATGAATGTTTTTACACGCTGTATTGAACTTTCAAGAGGGTTTCAACCGGGCAAAGTAAAACGGATAAGAGATGAAAATGGAAAAGATGTGGTGAGGTTACATTGAAAATATTTGGAGCGATATTAATCTTAATTGCGACCACTTGGGTAGGGTTTGAATTTGCTAGAAGATTAACGGAAAGGCCTAGACAATTACGACATTTAAAAGTTGCACTTCAATCACTCGAGTCTGAAATTATGTATGGATTAACACCGTTAGCCCAAGCAAGTGATCACATAGCTAAACAGCTTCCGAAGCCAATCTCTTACTTTTTTACATGCTTTTCTGAAAGGTTGAAAATGGGGGAAGTTAGCGTTCATAAAGCTTGGGAAGATAGCCTCAAAGAAACGTGGCATTTAACCGCTTTATGTAATGGAGAGTTAGAAGTAATGAGCCAGTTCGGAGCTACTTTAGGACAGCATGATAGAGAACATCAGCAAAAGCAAATTCGCTTAACGCTAAACCACCTAGAAAGAGAAGAAGGTGACGCTATAGAGTCACAAAACCGTTATGAAAAGATGTTAAAAAGTTTAGGTTTTTTAACGGGATTGTTAATTGTCATATTGATGATTTGAACGTGAGGCTAAGGAGGAGATTACATGGGCTATGATGTTAACATGATATTCCAAATTGCAGGAATTGGGATTGTAGTAGCAATGATCCAAACAGTACTAAAACAGATGGGGAAAGATGACTGGGCAAATTGGGTCACCTTAATAGGATTTGTGGTCGTTTTATTTATGGTTGCTTCAGTTATCGATAATTTGTTTCAAAAAATTAAAGGTGTCTTTCTCTTTCAGTAAGGGAGGTGGCGGCCATTGAAATTATTCAAATAGTCGGCTTAGGGCTAATTACTACATTTTTAGCCCTTGT
>SKOL01000496.1 GCA_007120055.1 Anaerobacillus sp. | reverse complement strand
ATTGTTTCTTTTGAACGGTTACGTTTTTCGGTCACGATTTGTTTTATATACCAGCCAACAACAACCGCAGTAAGACTTAGGCCAATGGCAACTGAGATTTGGTAACTAAGATTAAATCCTTCTGGAGCGTAAAAAATGTACGTACAAACAACGGTCGTCATAAAGATCGCAGGTAATCCGCAAATCCAATGAAGCTTTCGATTTTTCAATAAATACATCGCACCGGTCCATAACATCACCGTTGCAACGACTTGGTTTGTCCAACCAACATAACGCCATAAGAAAGAGTAATCAATTGTCGCAAGAAAAATCGTCGGAACTGTGACCGGAATCGTTAATAATAACACTTTTCCTTTCCCATCAAGATTTTTGAAGAACTTACTAAGAAGTTCAGTAAGCATCATTCTTGAGGAGCGTAGCGCTGTATCCCCAGTCGTGATCGGTAAAATAATGACACCGAGAATGGCTAAAATTCCTCCGAGTGTTCCGAGTAAGCTTGTGGAAATTTCATTAACGACACCAGCAGGACCGCCAGCAGCTAAAGCGCCTTGTAATCCTTCTGTTCCACCGAAAAATGCCATGCCGGCAGCTGCCCAAATTAAAGCGATAATACCTTCCGCTACCATCGCTCCGTAAAACACTTTTCTTCCATCGGATTCCTTTTTCAGTGTACGAGCAATAATCGGGCTTTGTGTACTATGAAATCCGGAAATAGCCCCACAAGAGATTGTTACCATTAAAAGTGGCCAAATAGGGATTTCATTTGGATGAAGACTAGCCAACGTTAAATTTGGAATTTGTTTATCTGTAAATAGTAAGGCAACAGCAATTGCCCCAGCCATGAAAATTAAAATGGCTCCAAAAATCGGATAAATTTTACCGATAATTTTATTGACGGGTAAGACCGCAGCAACAATAAAGTAAGCAAAAATGATGAATAATGCTACGAAAAAGTTTAATGGCGTGATACTAGAAATTAATTGAGCAGGTCCGGCTGTAAAAGCGGCTGCCACTAAGATCATTAAAATGATCGAGACAACATTAATGAAAACTCGTACTGTTTTTCCTAAATAACGTCCGACAATCGTTGGATATTGTTCTCCATTATGACGAAGTGAGATCATTCCTGAAAAATAGTCATGTACTGCCCCTGCAAAAATACAACCGATCACAATCCAAATAAAAGCGATGGGCCCGTAAAGTGCCCCCATGATCGCACCGAAAATCGGTCCTAGTCCAGCAATATTTAATAATTGAATTAAACTACCTTTCCACCAAGGCAGTGGCACGTAATCTAACCCATCCTTTTGCGAATAAGCGGGTGTTGGATTGTTGTCGTTAATCCCGAAAATTCGTTCCACAACTTTCGAATAAACGACATAACCTACAATTAATAAAATGATAGCAAATAAAAATGTTCCCATATTTCTTCCCCCTGATGTTTTACTAAAATAGTTATGAGGAATAGTTTAACGATTTACACCAATAAAGACAAGACTTTTTTTCAGAAAACAATAATTAATTAGAATAAAGTGAATAAAAAGGAATTTTAACTACTGAATGGAACAGGGGTTGCTTATAAATTTTAGATAGTGGAGCTAGAAAAAATTATATTTATACAGAAAAACTTGTAGAAATTTGCCAATATTCACGAAACTAGTTAATATAGACTTAATTCCAATTTGTATGAAAAAAGGCGGATGATTTCGTGAACGAGCCTCTGAGATTCGTTAGAAGGTCACAGCGAAGAGAAGGAAATCATTCGCCTTTTCCATCTTAGATGATGATGGTTACCGTCATTCTAGTTTTGCATGAAAAAGTTGAGTAGTTTGTAGTCGTAAATTAAAAAGGAAGTGGTGTGGTGAACAATCAAATAGATCCAAAAGATCCGCGCTTTAAAATTGCTAATCGAGAAGCGCTTATTGGAATAGGACTCGTTATTTTTAATTTTATTTGGTGGTTTGGTTTTGCCTATGGGTTAGGCTCAGCGCCGGTCGAAGAGTACTCGTATGTTTTAGGGATGCCAGCTTGGTTTTTTTATAGCTGTGTCCTCGGCTTTGTTGTGATGGTCATCCTCGTCATCATTATGGTGAAAGTTTTTTTCAAAGAGGTCGATTTTGACGTTGAAGAGGAGGATCACCAATGAACTGGCCAGTTGTTATTCCGTTAATCATTTTTATAATATCAATTTTTTTCATCGGATTTTGGTCTTCTAAATACATAAAAAGCTCTAGTAACTTTTTGCAAGAATATTTTTTAGGAAGTCGCGAACTCGGTGGGTTCATATTAGCGATGACGATGGTTGCGACATACGGAAGTGCGAGTAGCTTTATTGGCGGACCAGGTGTTGCCTATACGCAAGGGTTAGGCTGGGTACTACTTGCAATGGCGCAAGTAGCCACAGGCTATTTTGTACTAATGGTCCTCGGAAAAAAGTTTGCCATTTACGCACGTAAATATAAAGCAATTACGCTCATTGACTTTTTAAAATGTAGATACAACAACAGCAAATGGGTCGTGTTAATTTCCGCGTTTAGTATAATTGTGTTTTTATTTTCAGCGATGGCTGCGCAATGGATTGGTGGAGCTCGCTTAATTGAATCACTGACCGGTTTAAATTATACTTCTGCGTTATTTATTTTCGCAGTAGCAGTACTGATCTATGTCATTATCGGTGGTTTTAGAGCGGTGGCGTTTACGGATATGATCCAAGGGGTTGTCATGTTTGTCGGAACATTGATCATTTTAATTGGAACGGTTATTGCCGGTGGAGGGATTTCTAATATTATGGCGGATCTCGTTGCTGAAAATCCAAACTTAGTGACACCGTACGGCTATGATGGAAGTTTAACACCGGCGTATGTTTCATCTTTTTGGATTTTAGTTGGTGTAGGGGTCGTTGCTCTTCCACAAGTGACGGTTCGAGCGATGGCTTACAAAAATTCGAAGGCGATGCACCGGGCACTCATTACAGGGACAATTGTTGTTGGATTTATCATGCTTGGAATGCATTTAATTGGCGTTTTTGCCCGTCCAATTCTACCGGGGATTGAAGTTGGAGATTCGGTGATGCCACTTATCGCGATGGATGTATTACCACCATGGCTAGCCGGGATAGTGTTAGCAGCACCACTTGCGGCAATTATGTCAACCGTTGACTCACTATTATTAATCGTAAGTTCTGCGGTCGTCAAAGATGTTTATGTTAATTACATCAAGCCAACCGCGACACAAAAACAAGTGAAACGAGTGAGTTATACAGTAACTGGAATATTAGGGATTCTTGTTTTTT
>SKOL01000375.1 GCA_007120055.1 Anaerobacillus sp. | reverse complement strand
TCTGGGGTCGTATCGATTACTTTTAATCACAGAAACACCTCATTTCATTCATGTTAAAAACAATCTTGAAATTTCTGGTCACTGTGCAAAAGAATCACCTCATAACTGTATATCAACATCACTAAGTGATGGGATTAGGTTAAGAGAGCATTACTGCCCTCGAATAATATGATGTCCTAAGGAGACAATTTTACTATAGCAATTATTGTTAAAAATTCACCAATGCTACTTTTATTGAAATCGATCGTTCTCAAGAATTTATGCACTAAAATTATTCAAAAGCCCCAATATTCAAAAAGAAGAGGTTACTACATAATGAAACAATTTAACGATTTACCATTAAAAGAAGACTTAAAACGAGCTCTTTCAAGCTTAAATTACGAAAAACCTACAGAAGTACAAGCCAAAGTTATTCCATTGGCTTTACAAAAACAAGATCTCGTCGTTAAATCACAAACAGGAAGTGGCAAAACAGCAGCTTTTGGTATACCGCTATGCGAATTAGTGGAATGGGAGGAAAATAAGCCACAGGTCTTAATTCTAACTCCGACGAGAGAACTTGCTGTACAAGTAAAACAAGACATCACGAACATTGGCCGATTTAAACGCATCAAAGCTACAGCGGTATATGGAAAATCCCCTTTTGATAAACAAAAATTAGAGCTTAAGCAAAAATCTCATTTCGTTGTTGGAACGCCCGGGCGTGTCCTCGACCATATTGAAAAAGGAACACTTATCTTGGACAAAGTGAAGTATCTTGTCATTGATGAAGCAGATGAAATGTTTAATATGGGTTTTATTGACCAAGTAGAATCAATTATTAAAGAAGTTCCGAAAGAGCGAGTCACAATGCTGTTTTCGGCAACATTACCAGACGATATTAAAAATCTTAGTCAAAAATACATGAAGGCCCCTACTCAAATTGAAGTTACATCTACAGCGGGGATCACGACTGATAAAATCGAGCACTTTATGATTAAAGTCGCTGATGAAGATAAGTTTTCGCTCCTTAGAGATATGACGATTGTAGAAAATCCAGACAGCTGCATTATATTTTGCCGAACCCAAGAGCAAGTTGAAAATGTGATTGAGCAACTAAATGAATATGATTACCCTTGTGACAAACTTCATGGCGGTATGTATCAAGACGACCGTTTTGCCGTGATGGACGATTTTAGACGTGGTAAATTTATATATTTAGTCGCGACAGACGTAGCAGCTAGAGGAATTGATATTGAAAACATTAGCCATGTCATCAACTATGACCTCCCACTAGAAAAAGAAAGCTATGTTCACCGCACCGGTAGAACCGGAAGAGCAGGAAAAACAGGGAAAGCAATTACATTTGTAACACCACACGAAGGAAGAAGGCTATCAGAAATCGAAGAGTTTGTAGGCTTCCAACTACAAAAAATAGAGGCACCAACCGAACAAGAGGTCGCAAATGAGAAAGCAGCTTTCGAAGCGAAATTAAACGCCCGCCCTACCATTAAAAAAGACAAGGGTGAAGAGTTAAACAAAGATATCATGAAGCTCTATTTTAATGGCGGAAAGAAAAAGAAGTTGCGTGCTGTAGACTTCGTCGGGACGATCGCCAAATTAGACGGAGTAACTGCCGATGACATCGGCATTATCGACATCCAAAACAACGTTACCTATGTAGATATTTTGAATGGTAAAGGTCCTCATGTCATAAATGAGATGAAAACAACAAAAGTGAAAGGAAAGCAGTTAAAAGTTCATAAGGCGAGGAAGTAATAAGCAACTTCATTTAATTTGTCCGTTGCAAAAATTACCAAATAATGCTATGATCAAAATATCTTAAAAGAAAGTGAGGGATGTATGATGAATGCAATGAATAGTAAATTTCATTTAAAGTTAAATATACACAGCCCTCATGTGATTCTCGGTAAGTTTTTCGTATGTATTATTTAAAACACGATTAATTTGTCGTTCTCCATATTGGATACGTACATTTCACCATGGGCTGTGTAATCAGGCCATGGTTTTTTAGTTACGCGAAAAGGGCCTACAAGTAGGTCCTTATTTTAATCCAATATTAGGAGGAAATGACATTGAATTTAAAACAATTAGGTTGGAACGAACAATTAGAACAACAATTTAACGAATATAAAGAACAAGGTTTTTCAGTTGGGCGGATCGCCTTAGAGCATAAACGAATGTATCGAGTTTTTTCTGAGTCTGGTGAGTTACTCGGAGAAGTTTCAGGGAAATTCCGATTTGAAGCAGAAGAAAGAGAGGAATACCCATCGGTTGGTGATTGGGTCGTCATTACCCCAAGAGTAGAAGAGGGACGAGCGACGATCCATAAGATATTGCCTCGCAGTAGTAAATTTTCAAGGAATGTAGCAGGTCGTACGACGGAAGAACAAGTTGTTGCTGCAAATGTGAATACGGTCTTTTTAGTGACTGCGTTAAATAATGACTACAACCTTCGCAGAATCGAACGCTATTTAATCATGGCTTGGGAAAGTGGTGCCACTCCAGTCATTATCTTATCGAAAGCCGATTTATGTGATGATGTGGCTACTAAGCTTGCTGAAGTCGAATCCGTTGCTTTCGGTGTTCCTACTTACGTGATAAGCACCGTGAATGAAGAAGGTCTAGAGCCGCTGCAACAATATTTAACAACTGGCCAGACCGTTGCTTTACTCGGTTCTTCTGGTGCTGGGAAATCAACGCTTACCAATTATTTAATTGGTCAAGAAAAGCAGCTGATAAAAGAAGTACGAGAAGGAGACGATCGTGGTAAACATACGACGACTCATCGTGAATTAATCATTCATCCTGGAGGCGGACTAATCATTGATACCCCAGGGATGAGAGAGCTGCAATTATGGGAAGCGGAAGATTCCTCTGAGCACGTATTTCATGATATTCATGAACTTGAACAACAATGTCGATTTCGCGATTGTACCCACGTCTCAGAACCAAACTGCGCGGTTAAAAATGCTATTGCTGATGGTACGTTATCAGAAAGTAGGTTTGTCAGTTTTCTGAAATTACAAAAAGAACTAGCATACCTCGAGCGAAAAGCAAATATTCGCGCCCAACAAGCTGAAAAAGCAAAGTGGAAAAAAGTAGCTGTAAGTTATAGAAAAAATAACTAAAGAGATTTAAAAACTGGTAAGGGGAAGCTGGTAAAAAAGGAGAATTGTGCGAAAAACTTGGTTATTGAACGGGGCAACACGCATAAATTTGGAAGTACCTGTAAAAAACACGCGCGTTGAACGGCTCAATGTGCATGAAATAGGAAGTACCTGTAAAAAACACGCGC
>SKOL01000442.1 GCA_007120055.1 Anaerobacillus sp. | reverse complement strand
TAGCGCCACCGTCAACTAGACCATTAGCAACCGCTACTATCGTATTATCATGACTATACGTAAAATATGTTTTTTCAAAAAAGTTACCGACATCATAACCTGATTTTCTCAATTCATAATTTGGAAACAAAAACCCTGAATACGAGAGCGGATCAGAGAAAGCAAAACTTTTCTCTTTAAGGTCTAATAATGATTGGTAGTCAGCATCTTTTTTTACAATTATATAAGATTTAAAAACTTCATCTTCGTTACGCACAGGCTTTGCAACACTTTCAAAAATCCCTGCGTCATTGCCGAGTACCGCTAAATAAGCACAGACGATACCTGCATCCACTTCTCCTCGTTCAAAAGCTCGCTTAATCTCTGAATATGTTTGCTTTTGAACAATTTCAACTGGGATACCGAGCTCTCTTTCGATATAGTTCAAAAATTTATTATACGTTCGGTGTGTTTCTCTTATCGATAAAATGGAAGCGATGGCTATTTTAAAAGTTTCTTCATCATCACCAATTAATAAAAGTTCTTCGGTATTAGTCGCAGTCGCAGCCGCAGTAACTTCCTTCGCTAACGGAATACCACTTTTTTCTGTATCGGAACATGCCGTTGCTGTCAAAAGTAACATCATAGCAATAAATAGTATTTTCATATTACGAAAACGCATAGATAGCCCCCCTAATCTATATCTACTACAAGTATATAGGAGTCACTAGGGGTTTTCCTGACAAAAATGCAACAGTTTTATGAAATATGGAAAAAGGGGACTGTCCAAAAGAAAGTGTCAGACACCGTTAGGCACTAAATATAGACGGTTAATAAATTTGTACGTCTATATTTAATTAGCTCTACTTGGTGTCTGACACTAATGGGACAGTCCTTTTTTTATATTATTTTCGTGTTGTGATTTCTTCTTTAATATTAAAGATAAACGCTTCAAGACCAACTGCTTCTGATTTTTGTTCCCCATATTTACGAACATTGACAGAGTTGTCTGCTTGCTCTTTATCACCTAAGACGAGAATGTATGGTGTTTTTTGCATTTGTGCTTCACGAATTTTATAACCCATTTTTTCATTTCGAGTATCGATATGAACTCGTACATCGGCTTCTTGAAGCTTCGCCTTAACTTGTTTAGCATACTCAAGGTGAACATCATTTACAGGAATGATCTCTACTTGAACAGGTGCAAGCCACGTTGGGAACGCTCCTGCAAAGTGCTCAACTAAAATTCCGAAGAAACGATCAATCGAACCGTAAATCGCACGATGAATAACAACTGGTGGAACTTTATTGTTATTTTCATCAACGTATGTTAAATCGAACTTCTCAGGCATTTGGAAATCTACTTGGATCGTTGCACATTGATGACTACGCTTTAAGGCATCTTTAATGTGGAAGTCGATTTTCGGTCCGTAAAACGCACCATCGCCTTCATTTAATTGATAATCTAAATCAAGATCTACAAGTACGTTACGAAGCGCTGTTTCTGCTTGATCCCAAAGTTTGTCATCACCCATTGATTTTTCAGGACGAGTCGATAATTCTACAGAGTATTCGAAGCCGAAAGTTGTATAAATTTTATCGATTAAGTGAAAAACTTCTTTAATTTCACTTTCAATTTGCTCCGGTGTCGCAAAAATGTGAGCATCGTCTTGCGTAAACGTACGAACACGAATCATTCCATTTAAGGCACCACTTAATTCGTGACGGTGAACTTGTCCAAATTCAGCCATACGAATCGGAAGGTCGCGATAAGAATGTAGCTCATTTTTGAAAATCATCATATGACCTGGGCAGTTCATCGGCTTCATGGCAAACTTCGTGTTGTCTACTTCTGAGAAGTACATGTTCTCATGGTAATGATCCCAGTGACCTGATTGCTCCCAAAGACGTTGGTTCATCATAAACGGTGTACGAACTTCATCGTACCCTGCTTTGCGTTGTAACTCTCTAGAGAAATCTTCCAACTCCGTACGAACAATTTGTCCTTTCGGTAAGTAAAATGGCATCCCTGGTGACTCTTCAGAGAACATAAATAGTTGTAATTCTTTCCCTAATTTGCGGTGGTCACGCTTTTGTGCTTCTTCGATAAAGTGTAAGTATTCATCAAGCTCCCCTTGTTTCGGAAAAGCTGTTCCGTAAATTCTTTGCAACATTTGGTTATCGCTATCACCACGCCAATAAGCGCCTGCAATGCTCATTAATTTGTATGCTTTAATTTTACTAGTTGAAGGAAGGTGAGGTCCACGGCAAAGATCGAAAAATTCACCTTGCTCATAAATTGAAATTTCTTCACCTTCTGGAAGTTCACGAATTAATTCAATTTTTAAATGATCGCCAAGTTCTTCGTAAATACGTAACGCTTCTTCACGAACAACGACTTTACGTTCGATTTTAAAATTTTCATTAATAATTTTTTTCATTTCTTTTTCAATCGCCGGTAAATCTTCTGGTGTTAAATTGTGATCCATATCAATATCATAATAGAAGCCATTTTCAATAACTGGCCCAATCCCTAGTTTTACTTCAGGGTAGAGACGTTTAATCGCTTGTGCCATTAAGTGAGCTGTACTATGACGATAAACTTCTAAACCTTCTTTTGAATCAAGAGTAACAATTTCAACTGCTGAATCTTCAGTAATTGGTAACAGAAGATCAACCACTTTGTCGTTTACTTTCCCTGCTACCGCTTTTTTCTTTAACCCTGGGCTAATTGAAGCAGCTATTCCTTCAGTTGTAACTCCTTTATCGTACTCCCGTATTGCTCCATCTGGGAACGTAATTTTAACTTGTTCCATGTTTTAACACTCCTCTTTCTAAAATTATTTCATTCACGGTGGCACACCTCATCACCATTTGAGATGAGAAGGCCGACACTTTCCGACTTTCGACTTAATACGTAACCAACAAACCACTAACCAATTAACAGCGAACACAAAAAAACACCCATCCCTACAAAGGGACGAGTGTGTGCTCGTGGTTCCACCCTCATTTCTGCTAAGATAGTTCAAAATAATACGGTTACGATAGACTGAGAAATTCTTCGTTAGCTTGCTACTCTGTTACTCACGTATATATCTGAAATACGCTCGGTACTCGTAGCTCGCTTCCTCGACCTTCTTGCCTTTCGTAATCCTCATTTTGAACTGTTATTGAAGCAGCTCATGAGAAATAACGGTTGTAGCCGTCAGTAGATACTATTAGTTCCCTACTGAAGTTCAGAGGTGGTAAGAATTATTTTCGTGTTAGGAAGCTCTCAGCACTACTTCCCTCTCTTTGAACCGTAAAATAAAACTCATGTCCT
>SKOL01000763.1 GCA_007120055.1 Anaerobacillus sp. | reverse complement strand
TTATCCATTGCTGTCGCCTCACTTGTTTGTTCTATAGACAAAATAAATGTCTGATGAAATAATACTGTAACATTATTGTAGCAACTAGGATACTTGACCGCAAATAATCAGCACTGTAAGTCGAAATTCTCCATCATCAAAGATGCAAAAGGCGGGTACTTCACCGTGACCTTTTACTCTAAACCCCGTCACCACCTAACCAGTGTAAGTTCGATGTTTACCTTCCAACAATCGGCCTTCGAACAAACCAACTATCCAACGAACCAACTAAACACAAAAAAGTGCCTATCACTGAATCGTGAGCAGGCACTTCGGTTTTAATTGAGTGAATTTCATAATTACCTTAATGGCGTTAATAATGAATGATGAAATTCATTAAATTATACACTTTTTTAAATGCTATAAAAGGTATTAAGCACTTTAGGTACATAATTTTGTGTTTCTCTAAATGGCGGAATCCCTCCGTATTTATCGACATTACCAGGTCCAGCGTTGTAAGCTGCTAGGGCGAGTGTTACATCACCGTCATAGCGATCCAACATTTGTCGTAGGTATTTTGTTCCGCCGTTAATGTTTTCGATAGGGTCAAAAATATTTGTAACATTCAAGCCTCTAGCGGTAGCTGGCATTAGCTGCATTAGTCCAACCGCACCAGCATGGCTTTTGGCATTCGGGTTGAAATTGGACTCATGTTTAATCACAGAATAAATGAGCTTCGGATCGACATTATATTTTTTTGCAGCTGCTTCAATGTATGCTTCGTAAGTTTTTTCTTTTGATCCTGCCGAAGTATTTAATGGACTAAACGGTTGAACTGTCTCCGGTATTATATGAGACAATTGCAGCGGAACAGTTTCAAGTTTTCTATTTTGAATGTTAGGAAACGTTTTTGTTAGATTTTTTTCTAACTTCTCTTCCAATATACTAGAAAATAACGTTTCAAACGGTGAAGATGAACGATGGCTACTACTTTGTTGCAAATTCCGAATAGCGTGTAGTTCGAACATGTGATTAACCGGTGAAGAAATTTTCATTCGATTCCTCCATGCTTATTGGTTTGTAATTTTTTTGAGAAAAACCTTTTAATCTTGTTTTCAGTTTTCGCGATAGGGATGTGATATTTAGAAAAAAGCTCGTCAAAAATCTTTTTTCCTTTTTGTTCATCTGTTACTTCGTATTCAATTTCAAAGTCTTCCTCATCTAAATAAAAGCTATGATCAAAAACGAGAGTACCACCGTGATATGGTATTTCCACTCTTTTCGTTATTAATGAACCTAAAAAAAGGCAATCTTTGATGTCAATTTCAAAACATTTGAAAAGGTGTTCAGCTAGTGCCCCCTCTGGGAGTGTTCCTCCGGCTAAGGCAATTTCTGCTTCATCTCTAGTTAATAATTGATGAGTTTCTAACAAACCAACTTGATTAGGCTGCTTTAATGTCAACGTATATTTTTGATTTTTTTCTCTAATACGTAAAGCGCATTGATGATTTTTTAATTGAAAGTCAGTTGTATCAAAATAGTGGTTCACTTGTTTCTTAAATTGGGAAGCTTCAATCGTAAATGCGGCTAATAGTTTTTCAAAGTCGTTTTTTGTCACAATATTTTTAAATTCAATTTCAATTTCTTGAGTCATATGCAAACCTTCTTTATTATAATTGTTTAAGTGTGTGAATTGAAATTCGTTATAGTTTAAAAAATGAGCTGAATTCTACTATTAATAATACTATGTTTTGTTGTGCAATGGTAGATATACATTATCGTAAAAATCTTATTTATGATACACTTATGTCGTAAAATGTTAATGTTGGAGGAATTAGGATGGCCAAAAAAATTCAAGTAACAAAATTAGCAGTTGATGAACGTGAAGTGAAAGTGTTCGTCTCCGAACAACAATTTTTCACTAATAAAAATATTCAAGCTGAAGGGCGCATGTTAGCGGATTCTGATCAATTATCCTTTATTTACATATTAGATGTTGAAGACGATTATATATATGTCAGTTTTCCAAAAGAGACTTGGAATGATTTGAATATTGCTCTACAAAAAAGCTTGCCACTATTTTTACAAGTTGATGAAGAAAATAGAGTACCACTTATTCAGTTTCATGAAGAATTGCAATATTTTATTTCAAATATAAATGAAAATAGTAATTACGGAGAAAAAATGGTTGAAGTTGTCAGTCAGTTTTTTACCAATGAAAATATGGGGTGACAATTGATGAATTGGGACGTTTTTTTAGCGCCTTATCAACAAGCGGTTGATGAAATTAAAATTAAATTACGAGGTGTGCGGAAACAATACAACATGTCTTCAACAAGTCACACTCCGATCGAATTTGTAACTGGTAGAATAAAACCGATTTCTAGCATTCTTGACAAAGCACATCGAAAAAATATCCCTCTCGATGAGCTAGAAACGCGAATGCAAGACTTAGCCGGAGTCAGAGTAATGTGCCAGTTTGTCGAAGATATCGATGCTGTCGTAAAATTAATTCGTAGAAGAAAAGATTTTGAAATCATTGAAGAGCGTGATTATATCACAAATGAAAAAAGAAGTGGTTATCGAGCCTATCATCTTGTGATTAAATATCCGGTACAAACGATTGGTGGAGAAAAGAAAATATTAGTAGAAATTCAAGTGAAGACGTTGGCGATGAATTTTTGGGCAACAATTGAGCATTCTTTACTTTATAAATATAGTGGTGAGATTCCTGAAGATATTATTGACCGCCTACAAAACGCTGCCGAAGCTGCGTTCCGTCTAGATGAAGAAATGTCACAAATTCGTGGTGAAGTTTTAGAAGCTCAAGTTATTTTTAGGAAGAAAGAAGAAGAGCAGAGAAGCCATTAAGAAAGGGGGCCAAAATGAAGTTTGCGGTTATTTCTAGAGGTGATGAAAAGTCCAACGGCTTAATGCAAAAAATAAAAAATTATTTATTGGAGTTTAACTTAACTTATAATAATGAGGAGCCTGACATTGTCATTACAGTAGGTGGAGATGGGACGTTATTGTATGCTTTTCATGAGTATGCACATCGATCTAGTGAAACCTCTTTTGTTGGTGTTCACACAGGTCATCTCGGCTTTTATGCTGATTGGAAACCAGAAGAGGTTGAACGGTTGGTGATCCATATTGCGAAAACCCCGTTTAAAATTGTTGAGTATCCCTTGTTAGAAGTAATTATTCGCCACAACGATTCAACAAAGTCGGAAAGACATTTAGCGTTAAATGAATGTTCGGTTAAAAGTGTTGTTGGATCATTAGTGATGGACTTAGAAATCAAAGGGGACTTGTTTGAAACGTTTCGTGG
>SKOL01000255.1 GCA_007120055.1 Anaerobacillus sp. | reverse complement strand
TTTTTGGCACTTTTATTTAATAGTTTGTTTTGTGATAGAAAGAGGAAAAAATTTCTTAAAATCATTTCCATAATAAAAAACCCCTTTTAATTAAATATATTTTTTTTGGCATTATGCCTTTTCTGTAAAACCAGGCCTCTCAGGTGTTAACGCTTACAAAAACCACTTCAGTTAACTGCTGAATTCGCGCTACCAAAAGAGTAGAAAGATTCTAAAAACTATATTCTTTTAAGTGGAGGGCAGAAAATTAAAGCCCTCCTAGTAAGCAAGCATTGATTATATTAATCTTCTAAAACAGCTGTAATTTGCTCAAGTGCCCAATCTAAATCTTTTTGTGAAATAACTAAAGGTGGTGCAAAGCGAATGACATTAACATGAGTTTCTTTACACAGTAACCCTTTTTCTTTTAAAGCTTCACAATATTTGCGGGCAGGCTCTGTTAGCTCAACACCGATAAAAAGTCCTTTTCCGCGAACTTCTTTAATAATGGAGCTATTGATTTGCTTTAATTTTTCTTGAAAGTAGTTTCCAAGCTCAAGTGATCGGTCTACTAACTTTTCTTCTTCAATGACTTCTAAAGCAGCGACTGCTACAGCACAAGATAATGGATTTCCACCAAACGTCGATCCGTGAGAACCTGGTTCGAACACCCCAAGAATATCGTCATTGGCACATACACAGGAGATTGGCATTACACCGCCTCCGAGTGCTTTTCCTAAAATATACATATCAGGAACAACATTTTCCCAGTCACTCGCAAATACTTTTCCTGAACGTCCTAATCCTGACTGAATTTCATCAGCAACAAATAGAACATTTTTTTGTTTACATAAGTCAAAAGCTTCTTTCAAAAACCCTTCAGGTGGAATAATAATTCCTGCCTCACCTTGAATCGGTTCAAGTAAAAATGCCGCAGTATTTTCAGTAATAGCTGCTTTTAAGGCGTCAATATCGCCATAAGGAATAATTTTAATCCCTGGTAACATCGGGCCGAAGCCACGTTTATATTCGTCATTAGAAGAAAGCGAAACAGCCGTCATCGTACGTCCATGGAAATTATCTTCACACACGATAATTTCTGCTTGGTCACTAGCAACACCTTTAACAGAATAAGCCCACCTACGAATAGCTTTAACTGCAGTTTCAACAGCCTCAGCTCCCGTATTCATCGGTAACACCATGTTTTTTCCAGTAAGCTTTGATACTTTTTCATAAAAATGACCTAATTGGTCATTATGAAAGGCTCTTGAAGTTAATGTGATACGATCTGCTTGATCTTTTAATGCTGAAATGATTTTTGGGTGACGGTGCCCTTGATTAACAGCTGAATACGCACTTAACATATCAACATATTTATTTCCTTCAGGGTCTTCTACCCACACACCTTCAGCTTTTGAAATTACGATAGGAAGCGGGTGATAGTTCCTCGCGCCGTACTGTTCTGTTTGATCGATGATTTGTTTCGTTTTGCTCATCGCAAGTACCCCCATTATTAATTAAACGTTTAATTAGAAAAGTGGAGGGTGGGACAAAACAAAGTGTCAGACACCGCTAGGTACCGAATATAGACATATGATAAATCTGTACGTCTATATTTAGGAGGATCCTTGTTGTGTCAGACACTTTTGTCCCACCCTCTTTTGTCCACTTTCTAATTTTAATATTGCTCAGTTACTAATTTCGCTTGAGTAAAGTGTAATAAATAGTCTGGTCCACCAGCTTTTGAGTCTGTTCCGGACATATTAAAGCCACCGAACGGATGATATCCTACAATTGCACCTGTACAACCTCTGTTGAAGTAAAGGTTTCCTACATGGAATTCTTCACGTGCTCTTTCAAGGTGTGCTCTGTTTCTTGAAAGAACCGCACCTGTTAAGCCGTATTCAGTATTGTTGGCAATCTCTAATGCATGGTCAAAGTCTTTTGCTTTACAGAAAGCAACAAATGGGCCGAATACTTCTTCATGCATAATACGTGCGTTTTCATCAACATCAGCAAAAATTGTCGGGTTTACGAAGAAACCTTTAGAATTATCTGCCGTACCACCTGCCATAAGCTTTCCTTCTTCTTTTCCGATTTCAATATAACCAGTAATTTTATCAAACGCTTTTTGATCAGTAACCGGTCCAACGAAGTTATTGAAATCAACAGGAGAACCAACTTGTAACTCTTTCGTAAGTTCAACCGCTCTTGCTAATACTTCATCATATACATCTTCGTGAATAATTGCTCTTGAGCAAGCCGAACATTTTTGACCAGCGAAGCCAAATGCTGACTTAACGATTGATTGTGCTGCTAATTCTAGGTCACAATCGTTATCAACGATAATTGCGTCTTTTCCACCCATTTCAGCAACAACGCGTTTTAACCACTTTTGACCAGGGTGAACTTTTGCAGCACGCTCATAAATACGTACTCCAACAGCTTTTGAACCAGTAAATGAGATAAAACGAGTACGTGGGTGATCAACAATATAGTCACCAATTTCTGATCCGTAACCTGGAATGTAGTTAACAACTCCTTTTGGAAGGCCAGCTTCTTCTAGTACTTCCATAAATTTATATGCAACAACTGAAGTCGTTTCTGCTGGCTTAAGTAATACTGTGTTTCCTGCTACTACTGCTGCAGATGTCATTCCAGCCATAATCGCGAATGCAAAGTTCCAAGGCGGAATAACCACACCTACTCCTAGTGGAATGTAAGAAAGTTTATTATGTTCGATTGGTCTACTTTCAACTGGGTAACCTTTGCTAAGCTCGATCATTTGACGAGCGTAATACTCAAGGAAGTCAATTCCTTCTGCTGTATCTGCATCAGCTTCATTCCACGGCTTACCAGCTTCATGTACTAAGTATGCTGAAAACTCATGCTTACGACGTCGAACAATGGCCGCCGCTTTAAATAAAATATCAGCACGTGCTTCTGGGCTTACTTTTTTCCAAGTGTTAAATGTCTCATCAGCAACTTGCATTGCCTTTTCAGCTAACTCGATGTTTGCTTTTGAAACATTTCCGATCACTTGCTCTTTATTTGATGGGTTAAGAGAGACAATTTTATCTTCTGTAGCGATTCTTTCACCGTTAATAATTAAGTCATAATCTTTACCAAACTCAGCCTCTACTTGTTTTATAGCTGCTTCAATTTCATTACGGTTTTCCTCTACTGTAAAATCTGTAAATGGTTCGTGTTTGTAAGGTACTACCATTGTTAAATCCTCTCCTTTATCTGAAATATCTTTATAATTCCACTTTTTAAAATTGCAAGTATCGTGCCAACTTTGAAAACGCTAACAACGCCTATGAAACTATTAAAA
>SKOL01000615.1 GCA_007120055.1 Anaerobacillus sp. | reverse complement strand
CGAATACGTTGGTGAATTTCTTCTTGATGGTATTCTGGATCTTTTCTAATTGATTGCGCGATAACGTCATGAAGCGTTAAGTTATCATGTGCTGCAATGTAAGGAACAACATCTCCTGGATCTGTTGCCACAAAGTTATGTGGTTGCGCTTTAATGTTATCAAAAATTTGTTGAATGTTTCTTGCGCCACCTGTAATAAATCTTGGTTGTCCTTCACTTCCGAAACCAGATTTCAACTCATTTCTAAACTCGTCACTGAACACGCCAACACTTTCTGTATGTCGCATCCAATCTTGGTCTGCTGGCATAATATGCTCTTCGCCTTCATCACCAACAAACGTTCTCCAACCTTCACCGATCATAACAATGTTCGGATTTAATTCTTTTGCACGATCATACGCAATTTGAATACTTTCAGCGTCGTGATCTCCCATCATATCAAAACGGAAACCATCAACTTTAAACTCTTCGACCCAGTAAGTGATTGAATCTACTAAAATTCTACGTGCCATTTCATGAGTTGTTCCTAAACGTCCGCCACCAAAGCTCGTTCTAGACGTTCCGTCAGCATCCATGAAGTGGTAGTAGTTACGAACAAGATCTTCAAAAATTTCAACTCTTGCCGTATGGTTGTAAACAACATCAAGAACTACACCCATTCCACGGCTATGAATCTCGTCAATTAACATTTTAAATTCTTCGATTCTTAGTTCTGGATCATCTGGATTTTCAGAATACATCCCTGTTAAAGAGAAATAACTATGTGGGTCATAACCCCAGTTATAGTTTGTGCCCGTTGAAGCGTACTTTAGCATTCTTTCAGCACTTGCCCACTCATCTCCCCAGAAATAGCTCATTACTGGTAAAAGTTGAACGTGCGTCACACCTAAATCTTCAATGTAATCTAATTTATCAAGAAACGCTGTAAACGTTCCGAATTGAGCGTTTAGCTCGCCTTCAATGCTCGGATCAGATGTGAAGTCACGAACGTGAATTTCGTAAATGATCGCATCTTCTCGTTTTTCAAAACCTTCAATTTCTGCAAAATCTAACTCTGGTCCAATTGAAGACGGATCAACAATCGCCGCTTTACCGATTGGATACTCACCAAAATTGTCCCAAGTAGCCATTGATTTTGCATAAGGATCAAGTGCTAATACTTTTTCACCATCACCATGGTCAATATGGTAGTGGTAGAAATAACCTCTTAAACTATCAAGACCTGTATTTTCTTCGTTAAGTGTTACTTGCCATACACCACGATCACCTAACGTCATTTCAATATTTTCGTTAACAACTTCGAACTGATCATCTTTGTCATAAAGAATGACCGATACATCGGCAGCTTCCGGAGACCAAAGTTTTAACGTAGCTGTTCCATCTTCATGAAGTGTCGCGCCAAGCTCACCATCATACGCATACATTTCATCAATCATTCTCCAACCAGATCTTGCCGTTACTGTTCTCTCACCATATGTCACAGTGAAAGGCGCTTGCTCTAAGTCAAATTGTCCGTTAATATCTACATTTCTTTCACCGACAATGGCAACACTGTCAAATGATACGTCATTACCATCTTTATCAGTGATTAATAGTGCATCTTCCAAACCTTCCTCAGTTAAGCCTTCTGTTGTCGAAAAGACAAGTTCAATTTTTTCGTCAGAAAGTAATTCTGCTGAGTTTAATACGGTTGGAATTGCACCGAAAGGGTTCGTGTATGCATTGTTATTTTTAACAAAAATTTGGTTATATTCATTTAGCATGTCAAACGACATATCTCCAGTTTGTTCACGTGAGTTTTTATTAACAAACAGGAAGCCGATTTCTTCAGCATCTTCTGTTAAATCGATATCATAATAAGCACCATACTTACCGATACCTGAAAGGTCAATCGCATCATGTGGCCAGTCAACTGACGGAGTTGCAACGTCGTCCCAGTTCCATACTGCCCAGTCTTCATAGTCCGCGTCTTCTCTTTCGTAATGAATTCTTACTGTATTTTCTGGAATATCGGCCGGCTCAATGATTGAAACTTCATCTGAACCTTGAGTAATCCAAACTTCATTAAGTTCAGGTGTGAAAAGTTCAACTCCTTTATCATCACCGTCTTTTTCTTCAGTTAACATATTTAAGACGAGAAATCCTACATTTTGCGCATTCTCTGCTAATTCAATATCAAGATATGCACCGTAGCTTGTTACTTGTTCTTCGACAAATGGTGTTGCACCAGAAGGCCAATTTTCAGATTCTGCAGCAACATCGCCCCACAACCAAAGGCCAAGGTCAGTAAAATCACCATCTTCTCTTTCATAATGAACTCTTAAGTGATTGTCAGGGATTTCGCTTGCTTCTTGTACTGTTAGTTGTTCTGCTGTACCCGTGTTAGCGAATGAAAAATTCCCTAAAGAAAACAACATCAAAAACAGCATTAAATAAACAACAGGTTTCTTAAAACGCTTTTGCAAAAAAATCACTCCTTTTTAGTAGTTTGAAAGATTAGTTCTATAAAACTTTGTAAGTGAAACAACAAGACTTTGAGCGCATAGCAGAAAATCGTATGTAAAGATTTCCCTAGTATCCGCTTACAATAAATAGTCTTATTGACTTACAAATTTATTAATAAAATGAAGGGGTGAAGATGTGGAAGCTAACCATTAGGGAAAACCTTAATAGATTTCATTATAGGAAAACAAAGGCGGGTGCAATTTTTGTGCATTTTTGTGCAAATAGTTGCACAAAAGGGGGAAGGTATTACGTTTTCCCCATGAGAATTAATCAAAATCCCTAAAATATAACCTTTTTCCATTTTTCACTTCTGAAACATCGTCTCAATATAAAACGCTTTCATTAGTTCTGAAAAAAATATGTACAAATTAGTGCAAACGATTTCATGTTTTACATTTTAAAATTTTTTGAAAGATTTGTCAAGGAACATACTTAAATTCAAGTTAGCTAAAATTCTCACATTACAAAAAACTCCCTTAAAGGTAGCTAGTCTATCTACCTTTAAGGGAGTTCTTGATTTTTTATCTTTGGTTACTATAGGAACTTTCACTTTTGAAAATCTACTCTTTTAATTAATCATTTGAAATCGGCTTTGCTTCAATTACATATCGTTCTGGAGCATTTCCAACATATTGAAACGGATAGCACGTCGTTAATAATAAAATTTCTTCATCAATGCTAAAGTCGATCACCGTTGTATCATCGGCATCAACTATATACGTATTTACGATTTCATAGGTATACGACCCGTATTCTACATCAAGAACAATCTCATCACCGTGAAGAAGATTGCCTAACCCTTTAAACACGG
>SKOL01000204.1 GCA_007120055.1 Anaerobacillus sp. | reverse complement strand
TTGTAAGAAGATTAAAATTAGCATAAAAATGTGCTAGTTTTTTTTTTTAATTTTTGAACCGGTGTCTCTATTAAAAAAAAATGAAGTAAATCAACAAGATAATGAATGCGTTTACATGACGACGGAATTAAAATTAATGATAAAGTTTAAATAAGCCATGAGTTAACAAGTTGTATTCTACAAAGGGGGTATAATAGGTTTAAAATTTGGCTGAATAAAAAAATTAAGGAGTGTTTAAGATGAAAAATAAGTTTCTGATGTCTTTCTTATTCATGCTTTTACCATTTGTTTTATTCGTAGGATGTAGTTCAGAGAACTCTTCTGTCCAAAAGGAAAGTAATGAAGTAGGAAGTGGTAGTGTAGAAAAAGAGGAAGAGATAACCCTTCGAATTTGGTTTGGAAGAGATGCGTTTATTCCTGGAGATAACTTTAAAGCATTTATGGAGGAAAATCCTAATATTAAAGTTGAAACAGATGTAATTCCTCTAGAAACTGTGGTGTCAGAATTTATTAGATCTGCACAGGCTGGGAATGCACCAGACATCATGCAAACAAGCCATGATACGTTAGGGCCGCTCGTTACACAAGGATTACTGTTAGATATGACCCCTCACTTAAACCGATGGGAGAGTGAGGATCCTGAGAGCTTTAATAATATGATGGAATCTGCTTGGGATATGGCAAGTTGGGAAGGGGTGCCTTATGGGCTTGCACTACACATAGGACCATATTTCCACGTCTATAGACAAGATTGGTTTGAGCAAGCTGGGCTTGCACCAACTGAAACTTGGGAAGATGTTTTTGAAGTAGGAAAAAATCTAACAGACAATCATAAATATGGTTTTTCACTTACTGCAGGAAGAGGAGTACAACCTAGCTGGTTTATTAGTCACTTCCGTGCGATGGGTGGAGAGTATAATGAGTACAATGCTCCGATTATCAATTCAGAAGCAGGCATTTATTTAATTGAGTTTTATCAAAGATTAATTAGAGAAGGAATCGTGAATCCAGAAGCTATTGCTTGGGGCTCTGGTGAAATGAGAGGTTCCTTTATTGGTGGAAATGCGGCGATGGCAACAATTGGAGATAATATTTTTCCTACAATTCAAGAGTCTCTAGAGTTTGATGTTGAATGGAATGTTACTGATATGCCTTATCGTGAAGGAGCAAAAGATCAGGCGAAAACAACAATGGCAGGTTGGCCGTATATGGTTAGTTCGGGAACAAAACACGAAGAAGCGGTTTTAAAGCTATTACAATACATGTCAAGAACTGAAATTGTTGGTGAAGTTGCTAGAAGATATCAACCTACTACGAATATTGCAGTAATGTCAGAGTCTACTTATATTGAGGCGAAGCCTTGGGCTCCGAAAATGACAGAGGCGTTTATAAATGCTACGCCACTACCGGCGCATTTAAACCAACAAGGTGTTTATGAAATCCTTCAGGATATCATGCAAGAAGCGTTAAGTAACCCAGATGCAGACCCAGCGAGTATTGCTGAAAAATATCAACTTCAAATTGATGCATTAAATTAATAGAGGATAGAAGGCTGATATTTTTCAGCCTTCCCTTTAAATTAGAGGGGGAAGCAAATGAGAGTTGAAACTAGTAAAGAAGCGTCAACATATTTACCGAATAAAAGAGTTAAGAATTTCAAAAAAATAATAACACCATATGTTCTTCTTTTCCCTGCTGTTTTGTTTGTAGCTGCTATATTGGGATATGCGGTAGTTTCTGGTATGTTAATGTCTTTATTTCAAATTGATTTAATGTTGGTTGACCGACCATTTGTTGGCATCCAAAATTATATCGAATTATTTAAAAATCCTATTTTCCAATATTCATTAATACGTACATTAATATTTGTAATAGCTAGTATTATTTTAGGTTTAGTTTTATCGATGACATTTGCTCTTAGTTTATATAAGTGTACTCGTTTTGGGAATGCCTTAAAAGGATTGGCTCTAATCCCATATTTAGTATCAGGTATAGCTACCGCAATTATGTTTCGTTTTATGTTTAGTGGCGAAGTGGGTTTAGTAAATATGGTATTAGAAAGCTTTGGTTTTGATAAAATCTTATGGTTAGCGGACCCTAACCTAGCGCTATTTGTAGCTGTTTTAGCAAATACTTGGTTTATAGCTCCATTTGCTATATTAATTTTATTAGCTGGTATACAAAGTATTGATCCAGATCTTTTTGAAGCAGCAACTTTAGATGGTGCACCTAAATGGGTTGTATTTAAAAGCATCATACTTCCATTAATAACACCGATGCTTGGAATTAGTTTAATTTGGTTAAGCTTTGCAAGTTTTAATATGTTTGACGTTATTTTACCGTTAACAGGTGGTGGACCAGGAAGAGCAACCGAACTTTTAGCTGTTTATATGTATAAGGTAGCTTTCCAAGAATTAAAATATTCGATAGGTAGTGCTGTAATGGTAGTCATTTTATTCTTTAACGTCATTGTTAGCTTGATATATTTAAAATTCTTCAAGGTATCGGAGGAATAGTATGAGTACTCAAATATATAAGTTGAAAAGGAAGATTTCAGATAGAATTTATTGGATCCCACTAATTGTTTTAGTGATTTGGACAATGTTCCCACTTATTTGGGCGTTATCTGCGTCACTAAAAACTCCGATTGAAGTTTATCAGACTCCACCATCATTGATTCCGGATACCTTAAACTTTAGTAGCTATGTAAAAGTATTTGAGTTTGATGGTTTCTGGAGATATTTATTTAATAGTGTAGTAGTTTCAATTGCATCAACAATTCTAGCAGTAGTTATAAGTGTTTTAGGAGGGTATGCATTTGCACGTTATGCCTTTAAGTTTAGACATATTTTACTTGTTTTGATATTAGTACCACGAATTTTACCTCGTGCAAGTTTAATTGTTCCATTGTATACAGGAGTAGCTTACTTTGGGTTACTTGATTCTTATACAGCGCTTATTTTGACTTATACAGCAACAGCGATTCCCATGGCAACTTGGATTTTAGCAGGATTTTTTAAAGTGATACCTAAGTCACTAGAAGAAGCAGCAGCGATTGATGGTGCTAAACCATGGCAAATTATGTGGTATGTAATAGTACCAATATCATTACCAGCAATCCTTACTGTTAGTATTTTTTCATTACGTGAAGCATGGAACGAGTTTCCATTTGTTCTTGCCTTTACAACATCATCTGAGATGAGAACATTACCTTATCAGCTTTATATGCTAAGAGACAGTATGGGAATTCAAGATTGGCCAATGATTTTAGCATTTACTTTAGTTACTATTTTACCTCTACTTATCTTATATTTAA
>SKOL01000144.1 GCA_007120055.1 Anaerobacillus sp. | reverse complement strand
GCGATGGAAGAAGACTATGATTTAATGGGAGTATATATATTAGGGTTAGTGACTGCATTTGGTGGTGGGGCGATACGAAATTTGCTCGTAGGCTTACCGATTTCTGCTCTTTGGGAGCAAGGACATCTTTTTACGATCGCCCTCATAGTGATGACAATTGCCTTTTTCTTTCCGAAGTTGTGGGTAACAAAATGGATGAAATGGGGTTTGGTTTTTGATGCGCTCGGTTTAGCGGCTTTTGCTATTCAAGGAGCTTTATATGCGACAAGTATGGGGCATTCTTTGAGTGCCATTATTGTTGCAGCAACGTTAACTGGTACGGGCGGCGGTATGATCCGCGACGTTTTAGCAGGTCGGAAACCAATATTTTTACGCAATGAAATTTATATCGTCTGGGCGATGCTTGCTGGAATAGTTATTGGTCTAGAGCTTGTGACAGGTACTGTCGGAATTATGATTTTATTTGTAGTCATTGTTGTTCTTAGAATGCTTTCCGTTTATATGCGCTGGAGCTTACCACATCGCACGTTAAGTCAATAAAAAAGTGAAAAGGAGGGTGGGACAAAACAAAGTGTCAGACACCGCTAGGCACCAAATATAGACATATGATAAATCTGTACGTCTATATTTAGTAGGGTCCGCGTGGTGTCAGACACTTTTGTCCCACCCTCCTTTTTTAACATCCTACTCCTGTTTTAGAGCCTATGATAAAGGGAATACGTCTAGGACAAAGCGCCTTTTCATAAACTAATAAATAACTAGTTTTCGTAAAGCTGAGGTGATGAAATGGGATTATCTGTTAAGGATGTTGTGCAGTTACCGATTTTTGAGACGGCCAAAGTGAAAACGGGTAAAGATATGTTAAATGAGGCTTTTGTTGAACGGATTACAGTGATAGAATTGCCGGTTGAAAACTTTGTGAAAAAAAATGAAATGGTCCTCAGCACTGGTATTGGGTGTGAAGACGACCCGATCTTATTAAAACAATTTGTGAAGGACGTTATTGATTCTGGAGCTTCGGTACTAGCCTTTTCAGTCGGACGTTACATTCATCGAATACCAGAACAAGTGATACAATTAGCAAAATATCATGATTTCATTATTGTTGAAATTCCTTGGGAAACCCGTTTTGGTGATATTTTGGAAATCGTGCTTCACAAAATAAATGAAGAAAAAAAAGGTGATCGGCAGCAAGGGGAGATAGTACGTCAAGAACTTATTAATTGCGTACTTCACGGCAAAGGTCTTCAAGATATTGCAAATGCGGTTTACAAGTATTGTGAAATTCCAGTTGCTATTACCGATCATAGTAGAATAATTCGGGCAAGTTGTCATTTTGATCATAATATTTTAAAGATTTTTTATGGGGATGATCGTGGTCAACTGCAACAAATTCCACAGACTCATATGCTGTTTAATGAGCACCCACTTTATCATTACATCGAAGAATACCGGATAGAAGATCAAATGTATCTCCACCTTTCGATTTTAAATAATGAAAAAAAACAAGGCAGCCTCTTTTTTCAACTAGATGATCGTGGTCAACTAACCCCATTAGTAATGACCGTTTTCGATCACGCCCTTACCGCGTGTGCTCTTTATTTCGTGAAAGAAAATGCGGTGGAAATAACAGAAATTCGGCTGAAAGACAACTTTATTTTAAGTCTTGCTAAAAATAAAACCGAGGTGAATGACCGTCTCATTTCAAAAGCGCAACTGCTTGGCTATGATTTAAGACGTCCGTATATTTGCATTCTAGGTGAGGCGCAAGAAAAAAAAGGTGGTATAAGTTCAATGCCATCACTACAAAGCATGAACTACTATGTTCAAAAAGAAATTACAAGTGCTGGTAAATTACTTCATCGGAGGACGATGACGACCTTTGAAGAAGGAGAGTTCATTATTTTTTTAGAAGCCGATCATCACCCGTATATGGAAACGGCGAATCAATTTTTAGATATCATCGAACGTCGTTTGTACGACCTTCTTTCGGGAGTCGTTTTATCATGGGGTATCGCTACACATAAAGACGGACAGTACGTATTTCATGAAAGTTATCAAGAAGCAAAAACGGCTTTGGATATCGGAAAAAAACAAAAGGGGTTAGGAGAACGGACTTTTTTTAGTGATACAAAAATAAATCGACTGTTAATGGCTATTTCGAACGAAGATGAAATAGCGAACATCGTAAAAGACACACTGCAGCCTTTAATAGAATATGATCGTAAGCGGCAAACCGACTTACTTTATACGTTCATGATTTACAACAAATATAAAGGCAATGTTAGCCAGACCGCAAGAGCACTTAATTTACATCGACAGTCGTTGTTACATCGTTTAAGAAATATTGAATCGCTGACGCAATTATCTTTAGTCAGTTCTGACGACTTATTTTTACTAGAGTTAAGTGTGAGGCTTTGGATGTTGAAGAAAATTTAAAGAGGATGTTCCAAAAGTCCGGTAATACAAGCTTGCGAATCTCTTCTTTGGCTCGCTTTTCGACCTCCTCGGCTCTAATTATCCTCTTTTTTGAACACGCACTTAAAGTGAATAATGGCTTTTAATTTAGTGAGGGTTGTCCCATAAGTGTCAGACACTTATGGGACAGCCCTTTTATGAAAATAAGAAAGCATAACTTTTTTTACTTTGAATCCTGTCTAGCTCCAGCGCCTAGCTTCTCGAGCGTTTCGGTCCATCAAGGAGGGGAAATCGAAGAGGATGCAAAACGTTGCTGGCCCTCCAGCGCTTGTCGAAGCTTACCAAGGCGCTTGCGCTTTTCTTTGTTGTTTAGGAAATTATAAATACAAATCATTTGTGGATAACATTTTAACACGAAAACTTTCTAGCTCCAGGCGCCATCGGCTCGACCGCTTCAGACCTGCCCTTCCGGTCTAAACCCTGACCGCTACGGGCAGGTCTTCCACCGGTTTTCGCCGATAGGCAGGCGCCTTGCGCTTTTCTTGTTGTGGTGCACGAATGGGAATGAAATTTCAAGTGCTCTCCCTCTCCCCATACTTACGCCTAACAACATTGTATAAAGCCCTCATAAAAAACTTCATACAGTTTTGACATTCCGTATAGAGGTTGAATTTAATATGATGAGAGTACCTAATATTTAAATATTCTAAATTAATTGTGATTTTAATTCTCATCTAAATAAGGAGGGGATCCGCGTGCTTCCATTTGATATTTTAGAATATCAAAATCGTTTAAGTGAAACAAAGCAACGAATGGCCGAAAGGGGTATTGAGGTTTTACTTGTTACGGATCCTGCAAATATTAATTATCTTTCAGGTTATGATGCCTGGTCCTTTTACG
>SKOL01000128.1 GCA_007120055.1 Anaerobacillus sp. | reverse complement strand
ACTTCAAAGGGCTTAGAAGAATAACATACGGAAAAAGCAAGCACATAATGTTGAATTATATAATTTATTATTCAGTTCACGAGAATGATGGGTTTGTTGACGTCATTAACATCTTACCGTCAAGGAGTCAGCGTAAAAGAGTGAATAATAAGTAAAAAACGGTTGTTGCTCACAAGTGACAATCGTTTTTATTTATACCATATTTATTCAAGATCTAGCATTTTTAACATGAAATGGAATTAAATTAACGGAAGCGTTACTGCAATAGCAACAGTGACGCTTTTGTTTGAGTATTGGGCAGGTTAATTAAACAAGCTCTACTTCTCTTTACTCTAATAATTGAATATAAATTAGTAGGAAATAAAGGGAGGGAATGAATTGAAAAGCTTCTTGATACTTATTTTTATAGTAATTACGTTATCTGCTTGTAATAATGAGCAAAAATTTAAGATGGATGAAGAGGGAGAACTTTATATCGGAAGCCCAACCGCTAATGAGATTTTATCCAAGAACAAAAAAGAAGATATTTTCCTTATGAATGAAGTGGTTTACGTTAATGCTGAAAAAATTGATTGGGTAAAAAAAAGAGAGTTGACATTGGGAGATGTAGTATTAGAAATAGTGAGACAATCAAATGATGGCGAAGATTTCACAGAAGGTACAGCAACAAAATTACCCGTAGGAACAAAAATTTATAAGCCAATTGAAAAAGGTGATATTTATATCGCCATTGTAGAGGGAAGAGAAATAAGATATTTGGGTTTACGTGAAGGATAAGAAGTTTCTTATTAAAGTAACTTTCAATAGCTTAATTGGGACAAGGGGACAGGTCCGTTGTCCCAATGACAGCTGCGGTCACCAGCCGGAATTTGTCAAAGATCTAACCTCATTGGAAATGGTAGGAATGTCTCTCGTTTAACATTTGCCACTTTGATCATTGAAATGAAGATGTAATCGGAGTGGCTCAAAATTAAATGATCACCACACTGTCCAATGAATAATTATTGAAAAAAGAGAATGTCCCCTGCCAAACCACCCCTAACAAACTAACAAACTAACAAACCAACAAATCATCCAATCCAACTACAAAATCCTTTTAGCTCGGCAACAATTCTCCGCTTTTCCGCCACTAACATACCAGCTATAGTTCCGTAGTAATAAGGGGTAAAGCCTGTTTTAATCTTTCTTCGCTTCCATTGGTACACCGTTTCTTTAAATGCCTTAATAATGGTTGGGAGGAAGGGTTCGATTGGCTTGTCAAAATTCATCGAGCGGTAAGCGATTAAAGTTCGGTCCCAAAGTGCGCATATTTCTTTAGCACGGTCGAAGAAAGGTCGAACTGTTTTCGTGAATTCAGTAGGGACGTAACTTGGCACAAAGGTGTAGTCTAAGGATTCTAGAGTTATAGGACGAAGTTTTTGATTTTTTATTTTGTTTTCAAATTCTTTAGTTTCGGTAGCGATTTTTGTCGGCTCAGCGCTTGATATTTCTGGAGTTTTCTCGGTTGTACGCTCCGTCAATTTTTCGCATGGCGTTCCTTCAAAAGGGTGAAAAACGTAGACGTTGTGGGAATTGCCGCCTTTTTCTCTAGTGGTGTGGAGGATGGAGAGAATGCCGAGCTTTTTTGTTTTGCGCAGCATTCTTTCAAACGTGGAACGGGAAACACCTCCTTTCTCTTGTTGTGTTGCTTCAACGGTTTGCAGATTCGGGCGTTACAAACACCGATTTTTTTGACGGAGAAACGAGTGAGGGTGTTGAAGGCGATCTTTTCAGATTTTGTGAACTGATCACCGTAAGTTTTTAAGTAATTCTGAATGGTTTCGTTGAATTGCTGGATGGTGTTGAAACAGCTAAAATGAGAGAATTTTTGAATGTTTCCTGATTTCATTGTTATGGCTCCTTTCGGGGATGTGTTTCGAGGTTATTCGACAAATGTCGGGAGGTGACACCACTAAATTTTTTTCAATAGAGTAGCACCAGTCGGTGAAAAGCGGAGGATGCAGTAGGCGGTATGGTGCATTTGTTTTTCAATCGTGTAGTAAGAACAGGCGAGTTTTAGTTGTTCGTGATTTTTGAATAGGATCATAGTTCGGTTTGGTTGGTTGGCTCGTTGGTAAGGTTTGATCGAGCGGATATGTTCGTGGAAAAGCCAGCAGCAGTCGAACTCTTTCGGAGAGTGCGTTGGGAAAGTGTAAATATGATCTATTGGGTTGATCGGGATTGGAACTTTATGTTTTGCTCCGGTTAAATAATCAACTGCGGCTTTTCTTCCTTCATACGTCGATCCGCCTTCTAAGCAAGCTTGCTTGATTAATTGAAGCGGTGTTTTTCGAATGTACAACTCACCCGTCGTTTCTAAGGTGATCGTGTCGTAGTCGGGGGTTCTTGCGGGTAGCAGCGCCATCGTGTTGGGGTTGATGTCGTCGGATAGTAGAGGTTGGTTCATGTTTGAATACACTCCTTTTAAATCTATATATTTTATTGTTTAATTACTTGGTTTTTAAATGGAATGGAAACGTTGTTCATGATGTATGTAAGTTGCAAATAAGCATTTGGTAGTTTTTGGTTAGGGACTTATTTTTCGGAGAAGCGAGTAATAATGGTGAATTTCGAATGGGTAAGACGAGGGAAGAGTCCCCTGATTTTTTTATCTTTATCAAATTTAATATATGGACGAACATCTGCTTCAATTTCTTTCCATAATGTTGAAGGCAAAGTGTCTGAAGCATTTGCTATCACATATAATTTATCTCCAGCAGGGAATACCTTTCCATTTTCAATATGATTGACTTATCTTTGATTCTCCGGTGAGTCTATGTAATGATCAGCCTTTTTTCGTTCTCCTAGCTTTTATAGCAGCTGCTAAGCTATTATTGATCATTCCCCGATTACTCATCAAGTTTAGCTCCTTTTTAACAATATTATGAAATTTGTTTAAAAAGGTATCTATAAACGATTGTATATAAAAAGGGAATATATGGTAAATATCGAATTTTTTTGGGACGAGGGACCTGTCCCACCGTCCCATCCTGGAAAGTATTTCGAGGGGGGAAAACAATATGCAGCAACCGAAACAGGATCATTTTGTTCCTACTGCAGCATATGAGCGAATTGTCACGCTTGATATTATAAGGGCTTTCGCGCTTTTTGGAATTTTACTTGTCAACATGAGATTTTTCTCCACACCTGCCATTCAAGCGGAAATGGTCGGTAGCTCTTTTAGTGGTAATCTGCTCGACACCGTAAGTACATGGTTCATCTTTATTTTTGCAGAAATCAAATTCGTTTCTATGTTTTCAATGTTATTCGGTATTGGGTTTCTT